>NZ_JBYSYA010000035.1:0-44541 GCF_058782785.1 Cupriavidus sp. FW306-01-F10A | reverse complement strand
AACGCCATGGTCAGAACCAGCACTCCTTGGGACAAATCGCTTCACCGAACTTGACTTTGAAGACGGTTACTCAGGCGCCGTTGTTCAGGCCGAGGAAGTGGCGGGCGTAGCGCGGGTTCATGTCGTTCACGCGCAGCAGCGTCAGGAAGTCCGCCACGTTGAAGTCCGGATCCCAGGCCGGCTGGCCGCAGATTTTTGCGCCCAGGCGCAGGTAGCCCTTGATCAGCGCGGGCGGCTCGACATCCAGCTGCTGGTTCAGGTCCTCGACCGGCAGCGGCACGCGCGGGAAGGCGTGGTATTCGATCGGCGCCAGCGAGCGCTCGCTGAACAGCCGGTGCAGGCTGGCCGCATAGTGGCCGCCGTCGTTCATCGGCACGCTGGCGCAGCCCAGCATCGATTCGATGCCCCAGCGCTGCAGGTACTCGCCCAGGCCGCCCCACAGCGCCATGATGACGCTGCCCGAACGGTAGTCGCGGTGCACGCAGGAGCGGCCCAGTTCCAGCATCTTGGGGCGCAGGTGGGCCAGGCGCACCAGGTCGAATTCAGACTCCGCGTACAGGCAGCCGAGGCGCTTGGCCTGGTGCGGCGGCAGCACGCGGTAGGTGCCCACCACGCGCAGCGTGGCCATGTCGCGCACGATCAGGTGGTCGCAGTAGGCATCGAACATGTCGATGTCCAGTTCCGGCACCGAAGAGGTCAGGCGCGCGCCCATTTCCTCGGCAAAGACCTTGTAGCGCAGGCGCTGGGCTTCGACTACTTCGTCCTGGTGGCGCGCCCACGCCACGCTGAGAACAGGCGATTCATGTGCCGGTGTATCTGATTGGCGATGAAGACGGCTCCGCGCCGTCTGGCCGCCAAGGCCATTGGGCAGAGAGTCGAAAAGCGGCTGGGTGGGCGTCGGCAGATCTCGCATCAGTATGTCCTTTTGGTGACGAAACTGTTGCGATGCAATGTAGTGAGAGCGGGTGACAGTGCCGTGACCCGGGGATGACGGTTCCGTGACGTCCGCTGCCAGGGCGGATGGTCGGGCGCTTTCGCGAGATGGGTCAGGGTGTGCGTTGCGATCCTCGACAGCAATATGACGATCAGCCGGGCCATTCATGGGGAATCTCCGTGACAACTGCTATCGGCACCGGAAGAGGCGCCAAGGCCACTCTAGTAACGGTAGATTCCGCCCGCCATCAGCTATTTCTGATTTTGACGGGAGAAAATGGGCCAGGTGCCGTCAGGCGGCACCTGGCACGCCGGGGGCTCAGAGGAATTCGGGGTTGATGACGGCGCGCAGCACGGTCTGCGCCTCGCTTTCGCGGGTGCGGCCGGTCAGCCACCAGATGCCGCTCTTGCGCACGCTCCAGTTCATCTCCGAGCCGGCCAGCAGCAGGCTGGCGACGCGGCCGATCCAGGGCTGGTGCCCGACTACCACCACGTGCTCGGGGCGTTCCGGCCACTCGACTGCTGCAAGCACTGCGCTGACGTCGGCGCCGGGCGCAAGGGCGTCAATGATCTCCGCCTCGGCAGACAGCGCGGCCGCCGTTTCACGGGTGCGCAGCGCCGGGCTGCAAAGGACGCGGGTGTCGGCCGGCAGATGCGCGCGCAGCCATTTGGCGGATACCTCCGCCTGCTTGCGGCCGCGGCGTGTCAGCGGGCGCTGCAGGTCGGCATGGCGGCTCAGGCTGAGCGCGTCGGGGAGGTCTTCGGCTTCGGCGTGGCGCCACAGGATCAGGTTCATGTCGGGCAGGGCAATGAGCGAGCTTCGAGTATGGTGAAGCGGCCCGACCGGTGCAAGCGCCAGCTGGCCCGCGCCGATGGCGCAGGCCAGGCTGCGCGCGGCGCGTAAACGGAAGCAGGCTGCCTGTCGGGCAGCCCGCAAGTGTGTCCGGGCGCGGTGTCAGCGGCGTGACAGCGCGTCGGCGCACAACGGCCGCGGCGCGGGCGACAGCCGCGTATGCGGTATCGCCGGGGCCGTGCAGAAACTCAGGACTTGTGGCGGAAGTTGATGCGTCCCTTGGTCAGGTCATAGGGCGACATTTCCAGGGTGACACGGTCGCCGGCCAGGATGCGGATGCGGTGCTTCTGCATCTTGCCCGAAGCGTATGCCCAGATTTCGACACCGTTTTCCAGCGTGACACGATAGCGGTTGTCAGGCAGGGCTTCCGACACCACGCCGCCAAATTCAATGAGTTCTTCCTTAGCCAATCTGTCTTCCTTTTCGGCAGCCCGTGAAGGCTGCGTGGTTGCGATTTCAAAAATCCTGTTCGGTTCGCCCGGCACGGCGCGGAACCGCGGCATGTTTCGCCGGTTGCGGCGAAGCGCGCCTTGGGTTGTTCGGGGCAAGCTCACGCGGACTGCGGCGCGCGGCGCCTGATGCTCGGTCCTGTCAGCGGTATCGCCCAACGGGCGCGGATGGCTTGGGCGACGGCCTGGCCGCTGACGGCCGGGGAGACCGTGTGCTTTGCGGAGCAGGCGGGCAGGTTGTACCCGGTGGTTCGCCAGTTTGGTGTCGTCGCGGAAGGCCCGCGCCGGCGGCTGCTGTTCGCTCGCGAAGAGCGCGCTGGTGAGAACGCCCGGTTACAGGGATGCACGGACACCCCGGGGGCTACTTTGACATTGTATCACGTACGCAGTTGCAGCATGACCGGCACGTTGCGGCAGATCGCCGGCCGCGACGGTTGCACCGTGCCGGGCAGGTCGGCAATTCATGTGCCTTGAAAGGCGTGTCTTGCGGCCTGGCCGGCTTGGTATTTGCCCCGTATGAGCTAGAACTAACTCGTACGGCCTTGCCGGGCCGGATCTCGCAAGGAGACTGCCATGGAACTCCATCTGGAATCGCACCGCTACGTTCGCTGCCGGCCGGACTGGCGGGCCGCAGTGGTGGCGGGGCTGATTGCCGGCGCGGTCTACATGGTGCTGGAACTGCTGACGGCGCGCTTCCTGCTGTATCAGGGGGCCTGGGGCACCGTGAAGATGGTCGCGGCCATCATCCTCGGGCGTGAAGCCCTGTCTGCCGATGCCTTCAACTGGACAGTCGTGCTTTCGGCGGGGACGGTGCACTTCGCGCTGTCGATCATCCTGGCGGCGGTGCTGGCGATGATCCTGTCGTCATTCCGCTTCGATTCCAGCCTGTGGCTGGCCTCGGTGGTCGGGATCGTGTTTGGCGTGGTGGTCTACCTGGTCAATTTCTATCTGCTGGGAACCTACTTCAACTGGTTCGACGAGGCCCGCGGCTGGGAAAGCCTGTTTGCCCACGCGCTCTTCGGGCTGGTGGCGGCCGACGTCTACTGCAATCTCGAGCGACGGCGCGGCGAGGCGGAACAGCAGCCTGCCTGAACCACGTGGTGGGGATGAGGGAGGACCGGCGGCAGCCGGCACCCTCCCGGCCGGCGCCTCCAGCTAGCCCATCTGGTTGATATGACGTTTAACGCGCTCGCACTAACCTAAAGGCAAACAATCAGAGCGGCCGCCGCCAACCATGCCCGCGGACGGCTACACCGGAGTACCGAGCCCATGCGGGTCGCCATCGTCAGTACCGAAACCACCGGGCTCACGCCAGCGGACGAGCCCGTCAGCATCGGCCTGTTGCTTGTCGAAGTGGCGCCGCGGGCTGGCACGCTGTTGCGCGAGATCACCGACTATTACGGTTCGCAGGAGCCCACCGTGCCGATCAGCGAAGCGGCCACCGGCACGCACGGGCTGACCGCGGAGATGCTGCGCGGGCGGCGCTTTGACGTCGATGCCATCCGTGCCATCGTTGACGACGCGGATGTGCTGGTCGCCCACGGCGCCGAATTCGATGCGCGGATGCTGGGAAAAGTGCTTCCCGACATCCAGCACAAGCGCTGGCGCTGCTCGGTGCGCCAGGTCCGCTGGTCCCAGTACTTCCACGTCCCTAACCACAAGCTCGATACACTGTGCGAGCACCTGCGCATCTTCCGGCCCCGTCCGCAGGTTGCGCTGGATGATTGCCTGGCGCTGTCCAAGCTGCTGTTCCAGCACATGGGTGCAGCCGGCCAGGCTACGCCCATGGGCTTCCTGCTGGCCGAGTCCGACTTTGTGCCGCGGGTTGCATTCATCGTGCCTGCGCCGCCCGCGCCGCCGCCGTCACCTGCGGCCCCGGCCGAGGCCGAGGCCGGCCAGTCGTGGATGCCAAAGGTCGAGACCGGCCATGCTGGCCCAAGCCGGCGGCTGGTCATCGTCGCGGTGATGCTGATGCTGTTCGCGGGGGCGCTGATCTGGCCGGACTTGCTGCGGTGGTGAGAACAGATCGTGCCTGTCCGGCTATTGGACGCGGTTGGCAGAAAAGAAAAACGGCTTGGATCTTTCGATCCAAGCCGTTGTTTCCGTTACATATTTCTGGTCGGAGCGATAGGATTCGAACCTACGACCCTCTGATCCCAAATCAGATGCGCTACCAGGCTGCGCTACGCTCCGAAGCCGGCCATTGTAGCCGGCCCCCGCGATCGCGGTCAATCTAATGTGATGATGCCCGCTCTGGCGCACTCAACCTTGCCGGCCTGTTCCCCCTTCTGGCGGGGACGCTTTGGCTTGACTTGGGTTTGCGCGCTGGGATAATCCGCACACCGCACCAGTCCGACCGGCGTGCTTTTGGGAACGCCCGGTTTGCCTATTCCTTCCGGACTGACCTGATCACCACAACAATAACGGCGCTCCCGCCCGCGGCGGGCGCCTCGGCGTGTTTGCGTCTGTCGGCTGGCGGCGCCAGCCGGCCTGAAAACGGGTATGCGGCTTTGATAACAACGGTCCGACACAGGACCGGTAAAGAGCAGGTAACAGCGGCGCCATGCGGTGCACCGCTGGTCGCCTTGGACGGGAATGAAGATGTTTCAGTCGCACATAGTTGTGCTCATCGCGGGGTTGTTCGCCCTGCAGATGGCTGTGGTTTGCGTGGTATTGCGCCGCTCGGCGGGCATGGATCGCAGCGGCCTGACGTCGTGGGCGCTGGGAAGCGTGCTGGCCGCAATGGCAGCGACCCTGGCGGCGGTGCAGGAACTGCGCCCGCTGTGGCTGGTACTGGAATCGAGCGACCTGGCGCTGCTGGCGGCGCTCTCGGTCATGGCCGTGGGCGCGCGGCATTTCGCTGGCCGGCCCGGCCGCGCCGCGCCGTTGCTGGCGCTCAACCTGGCGGCCGCAGCGGCGGTGGCCTGGCACGACCTGGCGCCGCAGTATCTTGCCGTGCCGGCGCTGATGCCGGAGATGGCACCGCTGCTGACGATGTGCCATATCGCACTGCTGCTGGACCTGGCCCGCAGCGCCTTGCCGTCGGTGCCGGCCACGCGCGGCACCGGCCGGCTGGCGGCGTTGTCGCTGGTATTGATCGTCATCGCCGTGGCGGCCATCAACGCATGGACCGTGGCGCTGCCGCTGGCGGCAGTCATGCAGGGCGGCGCCTGGCCGCGGCCGATGCCGTGGGACGGCGAACTCGCCATGCTCAACGTCTTTGCACTGGTGGGCGTGTCGGTCAGCTTTGCGCTGATGGCACACGACCGGCTGCGGCGTATGCTGGAGCGGCGCGCGCGCCATGACGACCTGACCGATGTGCTGCTGCGCGGCGCGTTCTGGGAAGAGCTGGAGGCAGCCTGCCTGCGCGCCGAGCGGCAGCGCAAGCCCCTGACGGTGGCCTTTGTCGACCTCGATCACTTCAAGGCAATCAACGATGTCTACGGCCACCTGGCGGGCGACAGCGTGCTGCGGCATTTCGCCGGGCAACTGCGCAAGAATTTTGGCCAGCTCGAGGTGGCGGGGCGCCTGGGCGGCGAGGAATTTGCCATCCTGATGCCGGATACGGCGCTGGAGCAGGGCCGGCTGGCCTGCCTGCGGCTGGCCACGGCGGTGCGCGCCACGCCATGCCCGTCTGAACCCGATCCGATCGCCTATACCGTCAGCATCGGCCTGGCGGCGCGGCAGCCGGGCGAAGGCGCCGATGTGCTGATGCGACGCGCGGACCGTGCGCTATACGACGCCAAGCTGAAAGGGCGCAACTGCGTGTCCCTGCATCCGGCAGGCAGCGAGGCGGGCGCCGATGGCGGCGCGGACGATGGCCACTACATCACGCGCGGACAGCCGCGTGCCGCCTCCTGATATGCGCCGCTTGTCACTGCGCAGCGGCGCTGCGGTAGAATGCACGCCTTCGCGTCCTTAGCTCAGTTGGATAGAGCACTCGCCTTCTAAGCGAGCGGTCAGAGGTTCGAATCCTCTAGGACGCGCCAGCCCCTTGGGGTCATCCCATGGATTCAGGTTACTGATTCCCGCCGGGCGATTCCCCGCCTGGTCTGTCACGCTCGTGGCACCGACGTCCTTCCCATGTAGCGATTGGCATACGTCTTGAGGTTGTTCCGGCCGGGTCACTCGTCTAGACTGGATTTCACCTTCCCAAGAGACCGGTACTTAACCCGGCTTGGTGAGGGCCGGCGGTGAGGCTGCCGATCCGATACCTTTGCGGTGATCTGCAGGGAGACCAGCGATGTTGCCCACGCCCACTTCAGAGAGAGCGCTGTCCCGCGGACTACTCGATGTCCTGATCCGTGCCGGGCTGATCGCGGTGCTGGCCATCTTCTGCTTCCGGATATTCCGCCCCTTCCTTGATCTCATTGTCTGGTCCGTGATCCTGGCGGTGACCATCTACCCGCTGCAGGTCAGGCTCAGGCGCCGGCTGGGCAACAAGGACGGCCGCGCCGCCACGCTGATCGTGCTGGCCGCCATTGCCATCATTGCGCTGCCAGCCTACCTGCTGGGCGCCGCCATGATTGACTCGATGGAGCATGCGATCGCCATCGTCAAGAGCGAAGGCATTCATATTCCGCCACCGCATGAGTCGGTAGCCAGCTGGCCGCTGGTTGGCCAGCGCCTGTATGACTTCTGGCTGCAAGCCGCCTCGGACCTGGCCGGCCTGATGCAGACGCTGGCGCCTCAGCTCAAGGCAATCACTCTGGCCGTGCTGGCCGCAGCCGCCGGCATCGGCAAGGGGCTGCTGATCTTCGTCTTCGCGCTGATTATCGGGGGCATTTTCATGGCCTACGGCGAGGCCGGCAACCGTAGCGCCGTGCAGATTGCCTCGCGCATTTTCGGCCTGGAGCGGGGCCAGCGCATCGCCACGCTATGCACGGCGACCATCCGCGCGGTGGCGCAGGGTGTGGTCGGCATCGCCTTCATCCAGATGCTGCTGATCGGCATAGGCTTTGTGATCAAGGGGGTTCCTGCCGCGGGCGTGCTGGCCATGGCAGTGCTGCTGCTGGGCATCGCGCAGTTGCCGGCCACGCTGATCACGGTGCCGGTAATCATCTATGTCTTTGCCACGGAAGGTGCCAGCGTTGCCACCATCGTCTTCTCCATCTACGTCTTCGTTGCGGGACTGGCCGACAACGTGCTCAAGCCACTGCTGCTCGGGCGCGGCGTCGATGTGCCGATGCCGGTGGTATTGATCGGTGCCCTGGGCGGCATGGTGACAGGCGGCGTGATCGGCCTGTTCATCGGTCCGGTGGTGCTTGCGGTCGGGTATCAGCTGTTCTGGCAATGGGTGGAAGACCCGCCGCTGCAGGCGGATCCCGGCAACCAGCAACAGACCTGAAGTGGTCCGGGCCGCCCATGTCGCGCTGGAATCATCCATTGCGCGCATTGCTGGCCGGCGCCTGCTGCCTTGGCGGCTGCGCGCGCCTGGGGCCCGATTTCCAGCCGCAGCATGAACCCTGGACGCAGCAGTGGCACAGCCCGGCGCTTGAGCAGGCGACCGAGCAGCGGGCCCAGCCCGACATCCGCGAGTGGTGGCAGGTCTTTGCCGACCCGACGCTCGAACGCCTGATCGCCGAAGCCGACGCGCACAATGCCAGCCTGCGGATTGCCGGCCTGCGCGTGATGGAAGCGCGCGCCCAACTGGGCATTGCCCAGAGCGGGCGCTTCCCGCAACTGCAGCAGGCCGGTGCCGATGCCCTGTACACGGACCGCCGGCAGGCCGGCGGCCTCAACCCGCAGAACAGCCGCTTCTGGCAATACAGCGCGGGCTTCGATATCGGCTGGGAACTCGATTTCTGGGGTCGCTTCAGCCGCGCCATCGAGTCTGCCGATGCTGTCTATTTTGCCGCCCGCGCCAACCGCGACGATGTGCTGGTGCTGCTGCGCGCCCAGGTGGCAGAGACCTACTTTGCGCTGCGCACGGCCGAGGCACGGCTGCGCATCGCTCGCGAAAACGCGGCGCTGCAAAAGCGCAGCCTTGAAATCACCGAGCGGCTGTTCAAGAGCGGCGAGACCGACGAGCTCGACCTGCAGCAAGCGAAGACGCAGTACCTGGGCACCCTGAGCACCATCCCTGAGTTTGAAAGCCAGATCATGCGCACCCGCAATGCCCTGGCGGTGCTGATGGGCCGCCCGCCAGGCCCGTTGCCGGAGCTGCCGGAACTGGCGGGCAAGGAAGGGGTGATTCCACTGATCGATCGCGCGGTACTGCAGGACGTGCCCGCCAGCCTGCTCTCGCGCCGTCCGGACATCCGCGCCGCCGAGCTGCAGATCGCCGCGCAATCGGCGCTGATCGGCGTGGCCGAAGCCGATCTCTATCCGTCGCTGACGCTGCTGGGCAGCATTGTCTGGTCTGCCAGCACGCTGGCCGGTACGCCCAACAGCCTGGCCCTGATCGGCGGCCCCAGCCTGCGCTGGAACGTGTTCGACTATGGCCGCATCAAGAACACCGTGCGCGTGCAGGACGCCCGCCTGCAGCAGCTGATCGTCGCCTACCAGGATGCCGTGCGCCAGGCGGCGCGCGAGGCCGACGATGCCGCCAGTGCCCTGATCAAGGCGCTGGAGCGCGAGCAGATCCTGCGCGACAGCGCGCTGGCCGCCAGGCGTTCGCTGACGCTGGCCAACGCGCTCTACCGCGAAGGCTACTCGGACTTCCAGCGCGTGCTGGATTCCCAGCGTGCGCTGGCCGCCCAGCAGGACACCTACCTGGTCAACCGCAGCAATGCCGTCAGCAACCTGATCGCGTTGTACAAGGCGCTCGGCGGCGGCTGGCACAGCGAGCAGCCACTGGTGGACCCGGCCACCCGTGAGCAGATGCAGCACCGCACCGACTGGGGGAACCTGCTGGATGAACCAGGCCCGCCGTCCGCCGGTGCCAGCCTCCCTGTGAAGCAGAGGTAGATCTCCCTGAGCGAGTGCCGATGAGCGATGCCCCGCAACCCCCCGCAGCCCCAGCGCCCAGCGCACCGCCGCCCGCCGCCGACCCGGCAAGGAAGGGCGTGCGCTGGGTGCTCTTGCTGATCGTCATCAGCCTGGCCTGGTACCTGTTTGCCGACCGGTTGACCCCGTACACGCAGCAGGCGCGGGTACAGGCTTTCGTGGTGCCGGTTGCGGCGGAAGTGTCCGGGCGCGTGACCAAGGTCCATGTGCGCAACAACCAGGACGTCGCGGCAGGCACTGTCCTGTTCGAGGTCGATCCCCAGCACTACAAGATTGCCGTGGACCGCGCCCGCGCCGATCTGGAGTCGACACGCCGGCAGATCGGCGCCAGCACCGCCGGCATCGAATCGGCGCAGGCATCGCTGCGCGCAGCACGCGCCAACGAGCTCAAGGCGCGCCAGGACAGCGATCGCCTGGAGCGCCTGTACAGCGATGATCCCGGCACCATCTCCCTGCGCCGTCTGGAGGTGGCGCGGGCCAGCCTCGAGCAGGCTGTCAGCCAGGTCGCCGCCGCCAAGGCCGAGGTCCAGCGTGCGCGCGAACAGCAGGGGGGCAGCGAGGAAGAGAACGCCAAGCTGCGCAGCGCCGCCACCGCCCTGGAAAAGGCCGAACTGGATCTTGCCAATACGCGGGTGCGGGCGCGCGCCGCCGGGCTGGTCACCGACCTGCGCACCGACGCCGGCCAGTTTGCCGCAGCCGGCAACCCGGTCATGACGCTGATCGCGATCCACGATCTGTGGATCAGCGCGGAGATGACCGAGAACAACCTGGGCCGTGTCGAACCCGGCACGCCGGTTGCCATCGTGCTGGATGCGCTGCCGGGCAGGATCTTCGAAGGCCGTGTGCGCAGCGTTGGCTATGGCGTCAACGTCGGCCCGAGCACGCCGCCGGGCAGCTTGCCGACGGTGCAGAACAGCCGAGACTGGCTGCGTCCGGCACAACGCTTCCCGGTGGTGGTCGAGTTTGCCCAGGGCGAACTCGCCTCGATGCGGGGCATTCGCGTGGGCGGGCAGGCCGAAGTCATGGCGTTTCCCACCCAGGGCAACCCGCTCAATCCGCTCGGCCGCGTATTCCTGTACCTGATGAGCTGGCTTTCCTATGTCTACTGACGCCCCGGCGCTGCCGTTGCCCGCGCGCGATCCACGCGCCCAGCGTTCGCTGCGCCTGGCCAGCGGCACCGCGCTGTGCCTGGCGGCCAGCTTCGGCCTGGGCCTGCCGATCCCCATGCTCGCGCCGGTGCTCGGCGTATTCCTGCTGGCCAGCGTCAACCAGCCGATGTCGGCCAAGGCCGGGCTGGGCCTGGTGCTGGTCGTGATGCTGACCACCGGCACCGGCCTGCTGCTGATCCCCTTGCTGCGCTACTATCCCGTCAGCGGCGTGCTGATGATCGGCCTGTGCCTGTTCCTGGCCTTTCGCTACGGATTGCGCGGCGGCAATAACCTGGTCTCCACCTTGCTGGTGGTCGGCCTGACCATGATCTCGGCGGCGGGCACCATCGATTTCGGGCTGGCGGTCATGGTCATCGATGCCCTGGTCAAGGGACTGCTCGTCGCGGTCGCGGTGCTGACACTTGGCCACTGGCTGTTTCCCGAACCGTCCGGCGCGCAGGCGCGGCCTGCGGCCAAGGCTCTGCCGGATGACCAGGCCGCCTGGATTGCGCTGCGCGCGGCGCTGGTGGTGATGCCGGCCTTCCTGCTGGCGCTGAACGATCCGGCCGCGTACATCCCGATCATCATGAAAGCGGTCAGCCTCGGCCGGCAAAGCTGCACCACCACGGCACGCGGCGCCGGGCGGGAGCTGCTTGGCTCGACCATGTTCGGCGGCGTGCTGGCCATCGTGTTCTGGTGTGCACTCAGCCTGTTCGTACATTTGTGGATGTACTTCCTGTGGATGCTGCTGTTCGGCCTGCTGGCGGCGCGCAAGCTGTATGGCCTCAGCCCGTCGCGGTACCCGCCAGGCTTCTGGGTGAACACTCTCGTGACGCTGATCATCCTGCTGGGCCAGTCCGTGCAGGACAGCGCGGCCGGAAAGGATGTCTATACCGCCTTCGCCGTGCGCATGGGCCTGTTTATCGGCGTCACGCTGTATGCCTGGCTGATGATCGAGCTGCTCGACCAGCCGCGCGGCGCACGACGGCGCGCCCGCTGAAGAGGCCGGTCGTGCTGAGCAACCTGCTGATCGGCCTTCCCGTAATGCTGCTGTGCCTGCTGCTGCAGGCGCTCTTCGTGGCCATCTGCCTGCGCTACTACGTGCGCTTCAAGCATGCCCGGCAAGGCCGCGAATCGCTGTGGCAGGACGTCCTGCTGTTGTCGGTTGTGATGATGCTGATGCTGCTTGGCAATTTCGTGCAGATGGCGATCTGGGCCGTCTTGTTCATGCTGCTGGGCGAGTTCGGCGATTTCGCTACCGCGCTCTATCACTCGGGCGTGAACTTCGCCACGCTGGGCTACGGCGATATCGTCATGTCCGAAGCCCGGCGCTTGCTGGGGCCGCTCGAGGCGGCCAACGGCATCCTGATGTTCGGCGTCTCCACCGCAGTGATGACCGCGGCGGTGCTGGACGTGATCAAGCGCAACCCGGCCAGGCTGCGGCAGGACGAGCGGCCATAGGGATGGGGGCGTCGGGCGCAGCCCGGGCCGGGACTGGGACGGTTCTAATATCGGATGCCGAATCGCGGGCGGGGCTGGGCAATCGATGCATCCCGATCTCTGCGAAAGCTGGCCCGCCGCGCTGCGTTTTTCCGGTCAGGAAATCGTGTAGGTGGTACGTTCCCCGGGGTTGTAGAGGTCCCTGGCCAGTTGCAGGATCTGGTCCCGATGATGGTCGAAGGTGGCGAGAAGGGCGGATTCTTCCGCGGCACCCTGGTGGCTCAGGCGCAGAAGGATTTCGTCAGTGACCTGAAAGGCCACTTCGCGCGCGTTGTCGTAGCCCCAGAAGCAAACGCAGTGCCGCGCCGCATCGTAGCTGCGGCTGGGATTGGGAAAATTCAGTGCCATTGCAGACTCCTGTCCGGTCACGGTACGCCGTGCGTGTTGGGCTTGCTGGCGCCAGCCGGTGCTGCCGCCCCTAGTATGCGCCTGTTTCCCGCGAGCTGGGCATGTGTCCCCGCGGCCTGCTGGAGCGCATGGCCGCGGTCTTCGCGAAAGATATTTCTTTCGCCGGCGATTTAGCGCGTATGCTGGGATTGCCATTATCTCCAGGCAAGCCATTCAGGAGCCCATCATGGCCAAGAGTCAACTACGCAGCAGCCGCGAAGCCAAGAAACCCAAGCAACCGAAGAAGCCATCCGTGCCGGCCTCACCCTTCAGCACGGTCCAGTTTCGCGGGCACGATGAGGTCGCCAAGAAGAAGAAATGACTGAGACCGACAGTGCAGGGATCGTCTGGTCCCTTGTGTTCCTGGCCGTGTTGGTCGGGGTCTACGGCTACATCATCCGGGTGGGCATCCACCACAAGCCGGTGTTCGGCATAGCGAAGCACTCGCTTCGGTACTGGTGGCACCGGCTGGTCCACGTGACCAAGTAAGCAACGCCGGCCAGTCAGGCCGGCGCGGGCAAGATTTGCGGTTTTGCCGCACAATACAGCCTGCGCGCCGCACAGGAGCACGCTGGATCGATCAGAGGCGAGGGCACTGACCTCGCCCGTCAGCGGGCGGCATTTTGTTGAACATCCTGCAATCCTGTACATGGCCGCCCCGCATGCACATTCCGCCGCGGATCCCGTCCGCGGCGCAGACGCTTCCGTTTCTTCCCGCGATCGCAATCCATCCGGCCGCCTGCCGCTGCTGGCGCTCGGGGTCGGCAGCTTCGGCATCGGCACCGGCGAATTCGTCATCATGGGCCTGCTGCCCGATGCCGCCAGCGACCTCGCCATCTCCATCCCGCAAGCCGGCCACCTGATCAGCGCCTATGCGCTGGGCGTGGTCATCGGCGCGCCGCTGCTGGCGGTGCTGGGCGCGCGCTGGCCGCGGCGCAACCTGCTGATCGCGCTGATGGCGGTGTTTGCCGCCGGCAATATCGCCAGCGCGCTGGCGCCTTCCTATCTGTCGATGATGGTGGCGCGCCTGCTCACGGGTTTTCCGCATGGCACGTACTTTGGCGTGGCGGCGCTGGTGGCCGCCAGCCTGGTCCCGCGCGAACGGCGCGCGCAGGCGGTGGGGCTGGTGATGCTGGGCCTGACCACTGCCACGCTGGTGGGCGTGCCGATCGCCGCCACGGTCGGCACCTGGCTGGGCTGGCGCTCGGCCTTCCTGATTGTCGGTGCCCTCGGCGCACTGACGGCGCTGCTGGTGTGGCGGTGGGTCCCGTTCGTGCCGGCCGACCGGTGCGCCAGCCCGCTGCGCGAACTGTCGGCGCTCAAGCGCAAGCAGGTCTGGCTGACGCTCGGTATCGGCGCGATCGGCTTCGGCGGCATGTTCTCGGTGTTCAGCTATATCAAGCCGACCATGCTGGAGCTGGCGCATATGCCGGCGGCGGGCATCCCGGTGGTGCTGGCCTTGTTCGGCATCGGCACGGTGGCGGGCAACCTTGCCGGCGCGAAGCTGGCCGACAAGGCATTGATGCCGACCATCGGCGGCGTGCTGGTGTGGGCGGCGCTGGTGCTGGGCGCCTTCGCCTTGACCGCGTCGCATCCCTGGCTGGCTGCCATCAATGTGCTGCTGGTGGGCACCACGGTGGCACTGGGCCCGGCCTTGCAGATCCGGCTGATGGATGTCTCCGGCGACGCGCAGACGCTGGCCGCGGCCCTCAACCACTCGGCCTTCAACATGGCCAACGCGCTCGGCGCGTGGCTGGGCGGGGTGACCATTGCCGCCGGCTACGGCTGGGAGTCCACCGGCTGGGTCGGCCTGCTGCTGGCGCTGGGCGGCCTGGTGGTCTATGCGTGGTCGATGCTGAGCATGGGTCGGCAGGGCGCGCCAGCCGCGGCGCAAGCGTGATGCAGGCGGACCTGGTGTGCGCACCAGGTCTGCAAGGAACAAAAAAGGGGTGCCTCATCGGGCACCCCTTTTTCATGCATCCGCTGGCGGGACGGGCTTACTCTGCGTCCGCGACGCTGGCGCCGACCACGTTGAAGCCGCCGTCGACATAGGTGATCTCGCCGGTCACGCCGCTGGCCAGGTCGGACAGCAGGAAGGCGGCCACGTTGCCGACTTCTTCGATGGTGACGTTGCGGCGCAGTGGCGCGGCCTGCTCGAAGTGGCCGAGCAGCTTGCCGAAGCCTTTGATGCCCGAGGCGGCCAGGGTCTTGATCGGGCCGGCGGAGATGCCGTTGGCGCGGATGCCGCGCGGACCGACCGACGAGGCCAGGTAGCGCACGCTGGCTTCCAGCGAGGCCTTGGCCAGGCCCATGGTGTTGTAGTTGGGGACCACGCGCTCGGCGCCCAGGTAGGTCAGCGTCAGCAGCGAGGCCTTGTCCGACAGCAGCGGCAGCGCGGCCTTGGCCAGCGCCGGGAAGCTGTAGGCGGAGATGTCATGGGCGATGCGGAAACCTTCGCGCGACAGGCCTTCCAGGAAGTCGCCGGCGATCGCCTCGCGCGGCGCGAAGCCGATCGAGTGCACCAGGCCGTCGAACTTATCCCAGCGCTGGCCCAGCGCGGCGAAGGTCGCGGCGATCTGCTCGTCGCTGCCGACGTCGCATTCGAACACCAGGTCGCTGCCGAATTCCTTGGCAAAGTCGCTGATCCGGTCCTTGAACCGTTCGCCGACATAGGTGAAGGCTAGTTCGGCGCCTTCGCGTTTGCACGCCGATGCGATGCCATAGGCGATCGACCGGTTAGAGAGCAAGCCGGTGATCAGGATCCGCTTACCTGCCAGAAATCCCATAAGTTCTCCAAGGTGGTGTATCAGGCACGCTTCGTGCGTCCGCCGTGCGGCCGTGTGCGTGCCTTTGCTGTCTTGCGGTCGTTTTTATTGCGCCGCGCAGAGGGAATGTCCGGATGGCTGGCGCCACCCCGGACGCATGTAAAATTGTCTCATACTTGGCCCGGCCACAGAATGCCGGGCCCCACAGGTCATAGTGGAGGAATCCAACGGGATGCCTATTCAAGCACGTTGGCCGCTTCAGGCGGCATGGCAGTGCTTCCGGCGGGATGCGGTACTGCGCGGTTGGGTTGCAAGCGGGCTGGCCATGGCGCTGGCGGCGGGGGTCTCTCTCTTTTCCAATCCGGCGCTGGCGGCGCATGGCTTCGCGCTGCACGGGGACCTGAAGTACCAGGCGGATTTCCGGCATTTCGACTATGCCAATCCCAATGCACCCGCCGGCGGCACGCTGACACTCGCCAATCCGGACCGGCGCACCAGTTTCGACAAGTTCAATCCGTTCACGCTGAAGGGCACGTCGGCGCCCGGCCTGAACGCGCTGATGTTCGAGTCGCTGCTGATCAGCAGCGCCGACGAGAGCGCGAGCGCCTATGGCTTGCTCGCCGAGGACGTCACGGTGGCGCCGGACGAGCTGTCGGTCACGTTCACCATCCGGCCCCAGGCGCGCTTCTCCAATGGCGACCCGGTGCTGGCGTCGGATGTCAAATATTCTTATGACATGCTGATGAGCAAGGCCTCGAGTCCGGGCTATCGCAGCATGTGTACCGATGTGAAGGCGGTGATCGTCGCCGGCGAGCGCACGGTGCGCTTCGAATTCAAGCAGCGCAACCGCGAGCTGCCGCTGATCGTAGGCTCGCTGCCGGTGTTCTCGAAGAAATGGACGGCCAAGGTCCCGTTCGAGAAGCTGACCTTCGAGCCGCCGGTCACCAGCGGCCCCTACCTGATCGAGCGCTATGACGCCGGCCGCGGCATCATCTTCCAGCGCGACCCGAAGTACTGGGGCAAGGATCTCGCGGTGCGCCGCGGCACCTTCAATTTCGCGCGCGTGGCCTACCGCCTGTACAAGGACGAGACCGCCAAGCTCGAGGCCTTCAAGGCAGGGGAGTTCGACGCCATCGTCGAATACAAGGCCAAGAACTGGGCCAAGAGCTACCAGGGCACCCGCTTTCGCAACGGCGAGCTGCTGAAGACCGAGTTCCCGCACCGCAACGGTGCCGGCATGCAGGGCTTCGTGATGAATATGCGCAAGCCGGTGTTCCAGGACGTGCGCGTGCGCCAGGCCCTGATCCTTGCGCTGGACTTCGAATGGCTGAACCGGCAGTTGTTCTACGGCGCCTACAGGCGGCTGGACAGCTGGTTCTCCAACAGCGAGCTGGCCGCCAGCGCCACCTTCGATGGCCGGCCCGGCCCGGGCGAGCTGGCGCTGCTTGAGCCGCTGCGCGCGGAATTGCCGCCGGAGGTGTTCGGCCCGGACGTGGTCCAGCCCAGCACTGCGGCGCCGCGTTCGCTGCGCGACAACCTGCGCCAGGCACGGCGCCTGCTGGCCCAGGCCGGCTGGACCTATACGGATGGCGCGCTGCGCAACGCCAAGGGCGAGACGCTGGTGTTCGAGTTCCTCGACGACGGCGGCGCCATGAGCCGCGTCATCACCACCTATGTGCGCAACCTGGAGAAGCTTGGCATCCAGGTGAACCAGCGCACCACGGACTTTGCGCTGTACCAGAAGCGGCTGGAGGATTTCGACTTCGACATGGTGTCGATCCGCTTTCCCGACTCGCAAAGCCCCGGCAACGAGCTGCGCGACCGCTTTTCCAGCGAGGCGGCCGGCACGCCGGGCTCGGACAACCTGTTCGGGCTGAAGTCGCCCGTGGTCGACAAGCTGGTGGACAACGTCTTGCACGCCCATACCCGGCAGGAGCTGGTCACCGCCGGGCGGGCGCTGGACCGGGTGCTGATGCATGGCTACTACATCGTGCCGAACTGGTACAGCGCATCGCACCGCGTGTCATACCGCAAGACGCTGGCCTACCCGGAGCGCCTTCCCTATTACTACACGGCCGAAGGCTGGATCCTGAGCCAATGGTGGCGCACGGACCTGCAGCCGCAGGCGCGCTGACGCGCCCGCCGCGACCAAGACAAGGAAGAGGACCGGCCGATGCTTGCCTACCTGCTCAAGCGCATTCTGCTGATGATCCCGACGCTGATCGGGGTCATCACGCTGACCTTCGTGGTGATCCAGTTCGTGCCGGGTGGCCCGGTCGAGCAGATGATGATGGAACTGAAAGGGCGGGGCGGTGCCGGCGAAGCCAGCGGCGGCGGCGCCGAATACCGCGGGCGGCGCGGCGTCGACCCCGAGAAGATCAAGGAGATCCAGGCCCTGTACGGCTTTGACAAGCCGCCGCTGGAGCGCTACTTCCTGATGCTCAAGCGCTTTGCCCAGTTCGACCTGGGCCAGAGCTATTTCCAGCACCGCAGCGTGTGGGAGCTGGTCAAGTCCAAGCTGCCGGTGTCGGTCAGCCTGGGTTTGTGGACCTTCTTCCTGACCTACCTGATATCGGTGCCGCTGGGCATTTCCAAGGCCATCCGCGCGGGCAGCCGCTTTGACGTGGTGACCAGCATCATCGTGCTGGTGGGCTATGCCATCCCCGGCTTCGTGCTGGGCGTGCTGCTGCTGGTGCTGTTCGGCGGCGGCACCTTCGTGCAGTGGTTCCCGCTGCGCGGGCTGACCTCCGACAACTGGGAGCAGCTCTCGCTGATGGGCAAGGTGATGGACTACCTGTGGCACCTGGTGCTGCCGATCACGGCATCGGTGGTGGGCAGCTTCGCGGTGGTCACCATGCTGACCAAGAATGCCTTCCTCGAGGAAATCCGCAAGCAATACGTGCTGACCGCGCGCGCCAAGGGCCTGGGCGAGCGCCGCGTGCTGTGGAAGCACGTGTTCCGCAACGCGCTGATCCCGCTGGTGACGGGATTCCCGGCCGCGTTCATCGGCGCCTTCTTCACCGGCTCGCTGCTGATCGAGACGCTGTTCTCGCTCGACGGGCTGGGCCTGCTGTCCTATGAGGCGGTGCTGCGGCGCGACTATCCGGTGGTGCTGGGCACGCTCTACCTGTTCACGCTGATCGGGCTGGTCACGCGCCTGATCTCCGATGTCTGCTACGTGCTGGTGGATCCGCGCATCCATTTCGAGGGCTTGCACCGATGAAACTGTTCACGCACGCGGCCCCCAACGGGCTGCCGCATTCGCCTTCGCCGCGCCAGCGCGCCTGGCAGCGCTTTCGCCGCAACCGGCGCGGCTACTGGAGCCTGGTGATCTTCGTGGTCATCTTCGTGCTGAGCCTGGGCGCCGAGCTGCTGTCCAGCAACCGGCCGCTGGTGGTGCACTACAAGGGCGAATGGTATTTCCCCATCGTCAAGGTCTACCCGGAAACCACCTTCGACGGCGATTTCGCCACGCCCGCGGACTACCTCGATCCGTATATCCGCGACCGCATCACCACCAACGGCAACTTCGCGGTGTTCCCGCTGAACCATTATTCGTACGACTCGCTCAACTACTTTGCCAAGGAGCCCAACCCGGCGCCGCCGTCGGCAGAGAACTGGCTGGGCACCGACGACCGCGGCCGCGACATCCTGGCCCGTCTGCTGTACGGCTTCCGCGTGTCGGTGCTGTTCAGCCTGGCGCTGACCGTGATCGGGGTGCTGGTGGGCACGCTGAGCGGGGCGCTGATGGGCTTCTTCGGCGGGCGCTTCGACCTGTTCTCGCAGCGTGCCATCGAGATCTGGAGCTCGATGCCGGAGCTGTACCTGCTGATCATCTTTGCCTCGATCTTCGAACCCAGCCTGGCGCTGCTGATCATCCTGCTGTCGCTGTTCGGCTGGATGGGCCTGTCCGACTACGTGCGCGCCGAGTTCTACCGCAACCGCTCGCTCGACTACGTCAAGGCCGCGCGCGCGCTGGGCCTGTCCAATGTGCAGATCATGTGGCGCCATATCCTGCCCAACAGCCTGACCCCGGTGATCACCTTCCTGCCGTTCCGCATGAGCGCCGCGATCCTGGCGCTGACCAGCCTGGACTTCCTCGGCATGGGCGTGCCGCCGACCACGCCCAGCCTGGGCGAGCTGCTGGCGCAGGGCAAGGCCAACCTGGATGCGTGGTGGATTTCGCTGTCGACCTTCGCGGTGCTGGTGGTCACGCTGCTGCTGCTGACCTTCATGGGCGACGCGCTGCGCGATGCCTTCGATACCCGCCTGGGCCTGGCGGCGCTGCGCGGCCGGGTCGAACCCAAGATCCCGGCCGGCGCGCCGACCGGGGCGGCACCGGAGGCCACGCCATGACCGCGGTGTCTCCCGTGATCCAGCCGGCCGAGGCGCCGGCCGCGGCGCCGGCGCCCGGTTCCACGCTGATGTGCGTCGACAAGCTTTCCGTCACCTTCGGCCACGGCGAGCATGCCACCCGTGCCGTGCGTGAAGTCAGCTTCGACCTGCGCGCGGGCGAGCGCTACGCGCTGGTGGGCGAGTCGGGCTCGGGCAAGACCGTGACCGCGCTGGCGATGCTGCGGCTGGTGGAAGACGCCTACTACGACGGCGCGATCCGCTTCGAGGGCAAGAACCTGCTGGAGGTGTCGGACCGCGAGATGCGCGGCATCCGCGGCGCCGAGATCGCGATGATTTTCCAGGAGCCGATGACGGCGCTCAATCCGCTGTACACCATCGGCAACCAGATCGTCGAGACGCTGGCGCTGCACGAGGGCCTGGACCGCCGCGCCGCGCGCGAGCGCGCCATCGCGCTGCTGGAGCGCACCGGCATCAGCGACGCCGCGCACCGCTTCGACAGCTTCCCGCACCAGCTCTCGGGCGGCCAGCGCCAGCGCGCCATGATTGCCATGGCGCTGGCCTGCCGCCCCAAGCTGCTGCTCGCCGACGAGCCGACCACGGCGCTGGACGTAACCATCCGCGCCCAGATCATGGACCTGCTGCGCGACCTGCAGGCCGAGTTCGGCATGGCGGTGATGCTGATCACCCATGACCTCAACCTGGTGCGTTCCTTTGCCCAGCGCGTGGGCGTGATGGAGAAGGGCGTGCTGGTCGAGACCGGCGAGACCGCGCAGCTGTTTGCCGCCCCCCAGCACCCCTACACCCGCAAGCTGATCGACAGCCGCCCCAGGCGCGAGGTGCTGCCGCTGGTGCCGCTGGCGCCGGTGCTGCTGGAAGCGCGCAAGCTGAGCGTCAACTACGCGCGCAAGCGCCGCGGGCTGGCCGGCTGGTTCGGCAAGGACCAGTTTGCGGCGGTCAAGGACGTGGACTTCCAGCTGCGCGAGGGCGAGACCGTCGGCATCGTCGGCGAGTCCGGTTCGGGCAAGACCACGCTGGCGCATACCGTGCTGGCGCTGCAGCGCAAGAGCGGCGGCACCATCCATTTCCTCGGCCGCAGCTTCGACACCGCGACGCGCGACGATCGCCGCCAGTTGCGCGCGCGCATGCAGGTGGTGTTCCAGGACCCGTTCGGCTCGCTGGCGCCGCGCATGACCATCGAGCAGATCGTCGGAGAAGGCCTGGCGCTGCACCAGCCCGGCCTGTCGCACGAGGGCACGCGCCAGCGCGTGATCGAAGCCCTGCGCGAGGTCGGCCTGGACCGCACCGCGCTGGGCCGCTATCCGCACGAATTCTCGGGCGGGCAGCGGCAGCGCATCGCGATTGCCCGGGTGCTGATCCTCAAGCCGCAGATCCTGGTGCTGGACGAGCCCACCTCGGCGCTGGACGTGTCGATCCAGCAGCAGGTGCTGGCGCTGCTGTCCCAGCTGCAACACAAGTACAACCTCACCTACCTGTTCATCAGCCATGACCTGGCGGTGATCCGCGCCATGGCGCATCGGGTTTTCGTGATGAAGGCAGGGGAGGTGGTCGAGGCCGGCGACACCGAAGCGGTGCTGGGCGCACCCCAGCACCCCTATACGCGCAAGCTGATGGCGGCGGCGCAGGTCGGCGCTGGCTGACCCGCAGGTGTGCGGCGCAGCAACGCCGCGGCCCCGCCTGGCTAGCATCCGGTGGTTCGGATCAATCCGATAAACAAGGTGCGAATTCCCGCCTATATCCTTGATTCGCCAGTCAAATCCGGCGAATTTGTAACGAACTTTGACATGTGAATGACAACCCTTTACCATCCCGCGAGAACTAGTTTTGGGGTGGTCCGTCCGACGCATTGGATCGTGCATGGCACGATTGCGGTGCAAAACAGGCCCGGTAAGCCTGGTGCGGATGTTGCATAGGGTTCACCCCGCAGGTTCACATGAATTTCTCGCGAAGTTCACGCGAATTTCACAAATACCCAGCTGCCCCGGACTTGTGCCGGGGCTTGCTGTGGAACGATCAACGGGAGAACCAATGCAGCGATCGGTACTTCATTCCCTGGCGCGTGCCGCCGTCGGAATTGCCATTGCCTGCGGTGCGACTGTGTCGAATGGAGTGCTGGCGGATACGGTATTCAAGGATGCCGACGCCCGTATCGATGCCACGGCCCACGCCGCGGATTCGCATGCGGAAGGCAAGCGGGGCTTGCTGTCGTCGGTGGTGAATTCCACCAGCAACGTTGCCAGCAAGGCTGGCGACCTGGTCATGAATGCGCTGGGCCTGATTGGCGTGCGTTACCGCTTCGGCGGCAACAGCCCCGAATCCGGCCTGGACTGCAGCGGCTTCGTCCGCTACGTGTTCCAGGACACCTTCGGCTTCATGCTGCCGCGCCGCTCTGTCGAAATCAGCCGTGTCGGCACCACCGTGGCGGCCACCGACCTGCGTCCGGGCGACCTGGTGTTCTTCAACACCATGCGCCAGACCTTCTCGCACGTCGGTATCTATATCGGCGACAACAAGTTCGTGCATGCCCCGTCCACGGGCAGCAAGATCCGTGTCGACGACATGCGTGCGTCTTACTGGGTGACCCGCTACAACGGCGCCCGCCGCATCGAGGATGGCAAGGAGGGCGGCGCCGATGGCCTCAGCGACATGGTCGAGACGCTCAAGCGCTACGACCCCAAGGTCGTCCGCGCATCGATGTACGGCGGCTGAGGTTCCGGCACGCTTCAAGCAAAAAGGACTGCTGCGGTAGTCCTTTTTGCTTTGGCGAGGCGTGCTCTCCCGGCTATTGCACTGCGACCGTTCCGGCCGGTGCCAGGCGGGCCTGTTCCAGCCGCTGCCGCAGCGTTGCCATCACCGCCGTGGTGGCCTGTTCGCCGGCCAATATGGCCCGGTTGCGGGCGTTGAAGTCGCTGCCGCCCATATCGGGCAGCTCGGGGCGGATCACCACGTCGGCGCGCGCCAGTGCCATCTTGTTGATCGACTGGCCCATGATCGCGGTGGTCTGCAGCAGCACGCCGCTCTGGCCCGCGTTCTTCTGCGCCGACGGGTCGGCCGAGATGTTGACCGCGATGACAAAGTCCGCGCCCATGCCGCGCGCGGAATCCACCGGTACCGGCTCGACCAGGCCGCCGTCGACATAGTCGTGACCCTGGATCGACACCGGCTGGAACACCCCGGGCACGCTGCTCGACGCGCGCACGGCCTGGCCTGTGTTGCCGCGGCGGAACAGAATTTTCTCGCCGCTCTTGAGATCGGTGGCGACAATGCCCAGCGGCAGCTTCATGGTCTCGATGGTCCGGTTCTGCACCAGCCGGTTGATGTAGTTCTGCAGCGCCTCGCCCTTGAGCCAGCCGCCGAAGCGGGTGCCGAAGGGCAGGGCCCAGTCGGCGATGGCGGCCTCGTCCATGGTCAGCGCCAGCTTGTTCAGCTGGAAGCCATTCAGTCCGCTGGCGTAAAGCGCCGCCACGACTGCGCCGGCGCTGGTGCCGGTGACCAGGTCGGCATGGATGCCTTGCGCTTCGAGCGCCTTGATCACGCCGATATGGGCAAAGCCGCGCGCCGCGCCGCCGCCCAGCGCCAGGCCGATCTTGACGGGCCGCGGCGCGGGCGGGGTAGTGGCGAGCGGCGGCGCGGGACGCGGGCCGAACGAGCAGCCCGCCAGCAGGGCGGCCGCGGAGATGCCGAGGAAATGACGTCGTTGCATGAAGCGGGATCAGTAATCAGGTGGGACCGGCGGATACGGGATGTGATGCGGGCGCTCCTCCAGGGAGGCTGGCATCGCATAGCCTGAATCAGCGGCATCACCTCAGACCGGCGCAAGCATAAATGATTCCGCGCGGCGCCGGCACGCCGGGCGGGGCGAGGGATGCGCGTTGGTATAATGCAAGGCCTGCACATACACCAGCCTGCGCGCCGCTGCGCGCGGGCTTTCTTGTTTCTGCCCCTGACCATGACCCAACGCGTCCGCACCCGCTTTGCGCCGAGCCCGACCGGTTTTATCCACCTCGGCAATATCCGCTCCGCGCTCTATCCCTGGGCCTTCGCCCGCCGCATGAAGGGCGACTTCATCCTGCGCATCGAAGACACCGACGTCGAGCGTTCGTCGCAGGAAGCGGTCGACGTGATCCTCGAGAGCATGGCCTGGCTGGAGATGGATATCGACGAAGGCCCGTTCTACCAGATGCAGCGCATGGACCGCTATCGCGAAGTGGTCGCGCAGATGGTCGAATCCGGCCTGGCCTACCGCTGCTACATGAGCACCGAAGAGCTGGATGCCCTGCGCGAAGCCCAGCGCGAGCGCGGCGAGAAGCCGCGCTACAACGGCTTCTGGCGTCCCGAGCCGGGCAAGGTTCTGCCCGAGCCGCCGGCAGGGGTCGATCCGGTGATCCGCTTCAAGAATCCGATCGGCGGCAGCGTGGTGTGGGATGACGCGGTCAAGGGCCGCATCGAGATCTCCAACGACGAGCTCGACGACCTGGTGATCGCGCGCCCGGACGGCACCCCCACCTACAACTTCTGCGTGGTGGTGGACGACCTCGACATGAAGATCACCCACGTGATCCGCGGCGACGACCACGTCAACAACACCCCGCGCCAGATCAACATCATCCGCGCGCTGGGCGGCACGCCGCCGGTCTACGCCCACCTGCCGACCGTGCTTAACGAGCAGGGCGAGAAGATGAGCAAGCGCCATGGCGCGATGGCCGTGACCGGCTACCGCGACGAGGGCTATCTGCCCGAAGCCGTGCTGAACTACCTGGCGCGCCTGGGCTGGGCCCACGGCGACGCCGAGATCTTCTCGCGCGAGCAGTTCGTTGAATGGTTCGACCTGGAGCACCTGGGTAAGTCGCCCGCCCAGTACAACCCCGAGAAGCTGGCCTGGCTGAACAACCACTACATCAAGGTCGGCGACAACCAGCGCCTGGCCACGCTGACGCAGCCGTTTATCGAGGCGCTCGGCGGCAAGGTGGAAGGGGCGGACCTGGCCGGCGTGGTGGCGCTGGTGAAGGACCGCGCCAATACGCTGAAGGAGGTCGCGCAGGCGGCGCTGCTGTTCTATCGCGGCGAGCCGCAGGCGGAAGCCGCGCTCAAGGCCGAGCACCTGACCCCGGAAATCCAGCCCGCGCTGGCGGTGCTGGCCGCCCAGCTGGCCGCGCTGCCGGAATGGAAGCGCGAAGCCATCAGCGCCACCTTCAAGGCCGTGCTCGCCGAGTTCGGCCTGAAGATGCCCAAGCTGGCCATGCCGGTGCGCCTGCTGGTGGCCGGCCAGCTGCAGACGCCGGGCATCGATGCGGTGCTGGAACTGTTCGGCCGCGACACGGTGCTGCGCCGCCTGGCGGCAGCTGCATAAAAAGTCGTAAAAAGTCCGCGCCGGGGGCTTGCGCTCCGGGCCGGACTTGCGCATAATCTCTTTCTCCCTGCAGCGCGGTCCCTGACCAAGCTGGCTGGTGGATCCGCAAGGATCTTCGCAATCTCCGAACTGATTTTTGAAGTGACGGGAAAGCGAAAAAAGCTGAAACGGGAGCTTGCAAAGATTAATGGTTGATATATAATCTTGGCTTCGCCTGAAACGGTAGTTAATTCAGGCGAAAGCGCAGCAAGTTGCAGTAAATGGCAGTACCATGGGGCTATAGCTCAGCTGGGAGAGCGCTTGCATGGCATGCAAGAGGTCAGCGGTTCGATCCCGCTTAGCTCCACCAAGATTTAGGTGTCATCCAGGTTGTTTGGGGTGGCGCCAGACGGAACGTGTTGAAAGACAAGTTTCTGTCCCCTTCGTCTAGAGGCCTAGGACATCACCCTTTCACGGTGAGTACAGGGGTTCGAATCCCCTAGGGGACGCCATAACAACAGGGCGTAATCAGACGCCCAGTCGACTGAAGCGAAGCTTCGGAAGACGCCGACTAAGGAGTGGTAGTTCAGTCGGTTAGAATACCGGCCTGTCACGCCGGGGGTCGCGGGTTCGAGTCCCGTCCACTCCGCCAAAACTGAACCCGCATGGTTTGCACCATGCGGGTTTTTCTTTGGGTGAGGGATTATGTCGTTAATCGCTGCAAACGCAATAAAAAATGTTGCATTCGTTGCGAAATTCGCTATATAATCCTGTCTTCGCTGCAAATGCTGCGGTAAGCGGCAGGCAGCGAAGGTGGTTCCAGCAGTAACCGTCCAGCCGTACCGGATACGGGGCTATAGCTCAGCTGGGAGAGCGCTTGCATGGCATGCAAGAGGTCAGCGGTTCGATCCCGCTTAGCTCCACCAGAATTTGGGAAGCGTCTGAAAAGAAGCTTCCCAGGCGCGAAAAAGCCTGCTATGATGGCGGACTTTCCAGCGCAAGACAGAAAACGCGTTGTAAAACAAGTTTCTGTCCCCTTCGTCTAGAGGCCTAGGACATCACCCTTTCACGGTGAGTACAGGGGTTCGAATCCCCTAGGGGACGCCATAACAACAGGGCGTAATCAGACGCCCAGTCGACTGAAGCGAAGCTTCGGAAGACGCCGACTAAGGAGTGGTAGTTCAGTCGGTTAGAATACCGGCCTGTCACGCCGGGGGTCGCGGGTTCGAGTCCCGTCCACTCCGCCAAATTAGAACGCCCGCGCAAGCGGGCGTTTTTCTTTTCCGGCTGCTGAAATCGCGGCCGCCGCCCTTGCGGGCGGCCAGTGCCAGAGTCAGTTTTCCGGATCCTTGCTGACCCGGCTGAAATACCGCACCAGCAGCACGCCTGCAATCGCCAGGCTGATGCTGTTGGCCAGCCAGAAGCCGCTGGCGCCGCGCGTGAAGGCCGGCATGCCCTCGATCAGCCCGAAGCCCAGCACATAACCCCCGCCCAGTCCGATGCCCCACAGCGAGCCGGCGTAGATCAGCGTCGGAATCAGCGCGATCTTGTACGCGCGCAGGATAAACGCCGTCATCACCTGCACCGCGTCGAAGGCCTGGTAGAACGCCACGAACAGCACCAGCGGCAGCGCTGCCGCGACCACCGCGGGATCGCTCGCGTAGGCATGCAGCACCGGCTTGCGCAGCAGCCACAGCAGGGCACCGGTCAGCACCGCCAGCGTCACCGCCATGCGGATGCCGCGCCAGGCAAGGCGGCTGGCGCCGGCCAGGTCGCGCGCGCCGAGATGCTGTGCCACCAGCGTCGAGGTGGCAATCCCCAGCGACAGCGGCAGCATGTAGGCCACCGCGCCCAGGTTGGCGATGATCTGGTGCCCGGCCAGCGTGACCGTGCCCAGGCGCGTGATGAAGATCGACATCAGCGTGAACGAGGTGATCTCGATCAGGTAGGTCAGGCCCATCGGCAGGCCCAGCCGCAGCAGCGCGCGCAGCGGGGCGGCAGCCGGCCAGCTCCACATACTGAAGATCCGCAGCGGGTGATAGGCGCTGCCATAGCGCAGGATCAGCAGCCCGGCGATGCACCAGGCCCAGCTGATCAGCGTTGAGGCCAGGCCGCAGCCGGGGCCGCCCATGGCCGGCACGCCCAGGCCGCCGTGGATGAACCAGGCATTGAGCGGCACCTTCAGCGCCAGCCCGCCGATCTGCAGCACCGTCACCATGATCGGGCGCGACAGCGCATTGTTCAGCGCCGAGTAGATGCGGAAACCCAGCGCCGCCGGCAGCCCGAAGGCTCCGAAGTGCAGGTAGGCAGTGGCCTTCTCGACCAGTTCGGGCGGCGCCTTGGCGAAAGCGAGCAGCGGGGCCGGGAAGGCCAGCAGCAGCACGCCCGGAATCGCCAGCGCGGCGCCCAGCCATGCGGCCTGCCGGACCTCGGCGCCGATCGCTTCGATGCGGCCGGCGCCATAGAGCTGGCCGGCGATGGGCGACAGCGCCTGCAATACGCCCATCAGGCTGATATAGATGGTGACATAGATCGAGCCGCCCAAGCCCACGGCGGCCAGGTCGGTCGCCGAGGCGCGCCCGGCCATTGCGGTATCGATGACGCCAAAGGCAATAACGGCAAGCTGGCCGGCCAGCACTGGGCCGGCCAGGCTGGCAATACGGCGAAGGTCTTGGAACAGGGTCATTCAGGGCTCGGCAGGCTTGGTCAGGGCTGGATGGTCAGCCCCGCAGCCGCCTGCGGCCGGAATGGTTCGATGGTGCGACAGGCGCTGCGGTGGTAGTGACGCCGGAAAGGGCTCAGGGCTGGCGCGGCAGGCGGCGCCGCGGCAGGTCGGGGCGCGGATGGACGGCGCGCGCGGTATCGACCAGCCGGTACATGCGGAAGCGCTCGTCGCGGTCCGCGGGGCGGCGGCCTTCCCAGATCAGCCGCCACTCGAAATGCGAGATATTGCCCGGCTCGCCATAGTCGACCGCGTCATGGCGCAGCAGCACGTCGCAGCCGTCGTTGGGGCCGCCAAAGCGGATATGGCCGAAATAGGCAAACGACGCCAGCTGCGCATCGCCCATGCGGATCGGCTGGACGCACTGGTAGGCAGGCGGCAGCGCCATCGCCGCAGCCTGGGCCACGTCGCGGTAGGTCTTGCCGTAGTTGATCGAGGGCAGCCACAGCGTCATGGCCATGACCCACATCAGGGTGGTGCCGGCGGCGGAAATCACCACCGGGCGCCAGATCTGCTTGGGCGCGCGCGACAGCCGCCAGCGCACGATCAGCACCCACGCGACCGTGGCCGCCAGCGCGAACACCACCGCGGCGATGGTGAACTCATGCTGGTAGCCGGGCAGCTGGCGGAAGACGTTGCGTGCGATGCGCGGCGGCCAGCCGGTGGTCTTGGCGATCCACATGAACCAGACCGTGCCGCCGAAGATGGTGAAGAACAGCAGCGCGAACCAGTCGATCGCGTTGATCACGCCGCGCGCCAGCGTGGGCAGCGCGAATGCGGCCAGCACGGCCATCGGCGGCAGCAGCAGGATGAACTGCACGTCGCCGGCACTGCGCTGCAGGAACAGCAGCACCAGCACCGGCAGCAGCAGCGCCAGCGGCGCCGCCACATGGGGGGCGCGGCGCATGCCGGTCCATGCGATCCAGGCCCAGCCCGCGATCGGCCAGACCGGCCACGTGTACAGGAACAGGTTGCGCACGTTGAAGCCGAAGGTCGCCACATTGGGCGAGCCGTAGCTGCGGCGGTCATAGCGCGACCATTCGCGGATGAAGGTCACCGCCTCGTCGCGGTCGGCCGCGCCGAAGTAGGCGGCCGCCAGCCACGCCGACACCATCAGCAGCGCCAGCGGAATGCCGATGGCGGCCAGGCGCCGCCACGGCAGCGGCTTGCACACCAGTGCGCAGACCGCGCTGCCTCCCAGCAGCGCCAGCGGCAGCAGGGGCCCGCTGGCCAGCGCCAGCCCGCCCAGCGCGGCACCATAGACCAGGCTGCCCTGGATGGGCTTGTCGAGGCTGCGCACCATGCCGTACAGGGCCAGTGCGATAAAGGCGACCTGGCCGACCTGCGGCGTGGTCTCGTGCCCGCGCATGGCCAGGCCCACGCAGGCCAGGAAGATCAGCAGCGCGCCGTCGGCCAGCGTGCGGCCGTAATCGCGCGCGTTGGGCTGGCCGCCGAAGGCGTAGGCAAATGGCTGGACCTCGTCGCGCCGGCCCAGCAGGTAGGTGGTGTACCAGATGCAGGCGCAGGTCGCGAAGAAGAACAGCGCCGTGGCCAGCCGCGCGGCGTCGGCCGCGCCCAGCCAGCTGCCGAAGCCGCGGATCATCAGCGCGCCGATCCAGAACACCAGCGGGCCGTCCTCGCTGTACGGGCGGCCGACGATATTCGGCATCAGCCAGTCGTGCAGGTTGCCGGTGGCCAGCTGCCACATCACGCCAAAGCCGGCGGCGTCCTCGTTCTTCCACGGGTCGCGGCCGAACAGGCCGACCAGGCCATAGATGATGCAGATCGCCAGCAGCAGCGCGCGCGGCAGGGCGCCGGTCGCGGCAGCGGTCAGCTGGACGGGGGAGGTATTGGCTTGACGCATCGATGCTCAGGTCGGGCCGTGGCGCAATGGCGCGAAGGCCACAGTATCGCGCATGCGGCGGCCGCGCGGGCCGTGGCATGGCGTGGAAGCCTCACGGGGTGTGGGGTAAATCCAATGAATGCGGCGGTACCGGTCGTGGTCCGGCATAAAAGCAAAGAGGCAGCCGATGCTGCCTCTTTGCTGTTTCGCACAGGCCCCGGAGCATCTGTCCGCAGGCCTTGCGAAGCGGGGTTCGCTGAAAGCGATTTACTTCGCAGCCTTGCCCAGCTTGTTGCCGAACTTCTGGCGGAACTTTTCCACGCGGCCGGCCGTGTCCATGATCTTCTGGGTGCCGGTGTAGAACGGGTGCGATTCCGACGAGACTTCGATCTTGGCCAGCGGGTATTCCTTGCCGTCCTTCACGATCTTGTCCTTGGTCTGGATGGTCGAGCGGGTGATGAAGCTGAAGTCGCTGGACATGTCCTGGAACACGACTTCGCGGTAATTCGGGTGAATGCCTTCTTTCATGATGAGTCCTTTCTGGTTGGGTAGCCAGTCCGTTGCAATCCGCTGTTCTCCGCCGAGGGCGAGAGCGTGCATGGCGCGGCGACGAACGAACCACTTGCCGGTAACGGGCAAACCGGGATTATGGCAGAAAAACAAATACTTGGGGAAGAGGCAGCGCCACGCGCGGCACAGAAAGAGTGGCGCAGGAATATGGCAAAAGCATCACATGGAGGCCGGGTCCTGGCGATAGAAGACGGCCAGCGACTGGTATACAACCGGCCAGTGCCGCGCCAGCCCGGTCGGCTCGACAAAAAATGCCTCTGACGTCACGGCAAAGAACTCGCTCGGCGCCTCGGTCCCGTATGGGTCGATGATGCGCAGTGCCGGCGGCAGCCGCTCCGGGTGCTCCCAGTCGGCCTCGTCGCGTGCCTCCCAGGCCTCGGCAAAGCGGTCGTACTCGGTCAGGAAGGTCTCGGCCCAGGCTTCCGCGTCGATGTCCGGGTGCAGCACGCGCGAGAAGGGCGGCACGCCGTCGGGCTCGCCGTCGAGCATGTCCAGCTTGTGGGCGAACTCGTGGATGACCACGTTGTAGGTATCGGCCGGCAGTTCGTGGTCGCTGTCGATGCCGGCCCCGGGGGTGTGCACGTCGGGCCAGGACAGGATCACCGGCCCGTGCTCCCAGGCCTCGCCGCTGGCTTCCTCGACCACGCCGTGCACCAGGCCGATCTCGTCCTGCACGGTCCGGCGGATGATGAACTCGCCCGGGTAGAGCACGATGCCGTGCCAGCCCCGGTACCAAGGCAGCCCCAGCTTCAGGATCGGCACGCAGGCCTGCACGGCAACGCTGGCCACCATGTCGTCGGCCAGCGGCAGGTCGTGCGCGGTGGAGTATTCCTTGTCAGCGATGAACAGCGTGGCCAGCTCGCGCAGCGCCGCGAGGTCTTCGCTGCCGTAGCGTTGCACGAACGGCAGCGTGGCGACCGTGCGCGCCCACAGCGCATCGGGGATGGCGTAGTGCTCCAGCTTGCGGGCCCGCGAGCGGGTGCGCAGGAATGAGGTCAGTTTGCCGAGCATGGGCGTAGCGCGGTGCGCTGTGAAATGGTCCGGCAACAAAAAAGGTCGGGCAACAAAAAAAGGCGTGCCGTGGCACGCCTTCCTGTCCGCCTTGCGGCGATGCTGCGTTGACGCTGCAGCGAGGGCTCAGCCGCCTCTGCGCATCATATCGAAAAACTCGGCGTTGTTCTTCGTGGCCTTCATCTTGTCCATGATGAATTCCATCGCCTGCACTTCATCCATGTCGGAGATGAACTTGCGCAGGATCCAGATCTTCTGCAGGATTTCCGGCTTGATCAGCAGCTCTTCGCGGCGCGTGCCCGACTTGTTCAGGTTGATCGACGGGTAGACGCGCTTCTCGGCCAGGCGGCGTTCCAGGTGCACTTCCATGTTGCCGGTGCCCTTGAACTCTTCATAGATCACGTCGTCCATGCGGCTGCCGGTTTCGATCAGCGCGGTGGCGATGATGGTCAGCGAACCGCCTTCTTCCAGGTTGCGCGCGGCACCGAAGAAGCGCTTCGGGCGCTGCAGCGCGTTGGCGTCCACGCCACCGGTCAGCACCTTGCCCGAGGCCGGCACCACGGTGTTGTAGGCACGCGCCAGGCGGGTGATCGAGTCCAGCAGGATCACCACGTCGCGCTTCAGTTCGACCAGGCGCTTGGCCTTCTCGATCACCATTTCGGCAACCTGGACGTGGCGGATGGCCGGTTCGTCGAAGGTCGACGCAACCACTTCGCCGCGCACCGATCGCATCATCTCGGTCACTTCTTCCGGGCGTTCGTCGATCAGCAGCACGAACAGGTCCGCTTCCGGATGGTTGTTGGCAATCGCGTGGGCGATGTGCTGCAGCATCACGGTCTTGCCGGACTTGGGCGATGCCACCAGCAGCGCACGCTGGCCGCGGCCGATCGGCGCGATCATGTCGATGATGCGGCCGGTGATGTTCTCTTCAGCCTTGATATCGCGTTCGAGCGTGAGCGGCCGGTTCGGGTGCAGCGGCGTCAGGTTCTCGAACATGATGCGGTTCTTGACCGCTTCGGGCGGCTGCCCGTTGACCTTGTCCACCTTGACCAGTGCAAAGTAGCGTTCGCCGTCCTTGGGCGTACGCACTTCACCCTCGATCGAATCGCCGGTGTGCAGGTTGAAGCGGCGGATCTGGGACGGACTGATGTAGATGTCGTCCGTGCTGGCCAGATACGAGGTTTCGGGCGAGCGCAGGAAGCCGAAGCCGTCGGGCAGCACCTCCAGCGTGCCGTCTCCAAAGATGGTTTCGCCCATCTTGGCGCGCTTCTTCAGGATCGCAAACATCAGTTCCTGTTTGCGCATCCGTTGTGCGTTGTCGATCTCGAGCGTAGCCGCCATTTCGAGAAGCGCAGACACGTGAAGCGATTTGAGTTCTGTCAGGTGCATAGACGAGGGGTACAGATGGGCCCGGACGGGCGAGACCTAAAGGGAAGGGGGGAAATGAGCGAACGCTCGGGGAGTTGTTGGTGGCATCTTAGCACAATCCGACCGGCGCGCCAGGATGTGGCGCACGCACGTCGGACCGTGACAAAACCGGGACCGTGGGTCAGGTCCCGGCGCGCAGCTTACAGGTTGCCGTCGAGGAAGGCGGTCAGTTGCGACTTGGACAGCGCGCCGACCTTCTGGGCCGCGACTGCGCCGTTCTTGAACAGGATCAGCGTCGGGATGCCGCGGATGCCGAACTTGGCCGGCACCTGCTGGTTTTCATCGACGTTGATCTTGGCGATCTGCAGCTTGTCGCCGTAGTCCTTGGCGACTTCGTCCAGGATCGGCGCGATCATCTTGCAGGGGCCGCACCATTCCGCCCAGAAGTCGAGCAGGACGGGTTTGTCGGACTGGAGGACGTCAGCATCGAAGGAGGCGTCGCTCACATACTTGATTTGTTCGCTCATGGCGGAAAACCTCTGGTTTCGCTCTGTTTATGTTGAAGGCTGGAGACTTCGGAGGGCCGAACCGTTACCTTACACGAGATTGCGCGGACCCGTCGGGCTGCCTCCTCAGCCCGCAAACAGGCTGTGGGGGCCGCTGCCGCGCCCGGTGCTGCCGATATGTTACCAGTTTGCCGATTTTCAAGACCGGCCTGGCAAACACTCGAAAGCGCGCCGGCACGGAAATGATTCTGCTGCAAGCGGGGGATTCATTGAAATGCTTATTTTCTATGGCGCCGAGAGATTCGGGTAATCGCTTGCGGCGTGCGGGAGGGTGTGTCATAGAATGCACTTGTGCGCGCCGCGCGGTGCCGATTGCGTGTGGCGTGCGCGTAGAATAGAAAGCGGTTCGCGGGCGGCGCCAGCGGACCAATCTTGCATCCTGCGCCACTGACTAGGTCATCGACATGAACACCGATCCCCGCAAGCCTTCGCAGCCCGAGCCCGAGCCCGGCCAGGCGCCGGACGTGGACCACCTGAGCGATGCGCTGGACCATATCAGCAGCGCCGTGGAGACCAACAGCATCGCCAGCGGTGCCGCACGCGGCCTGGTCTACAGCATCATCGAGACCCTCGGTACCCTGGTGGGCGACCCGGACCTGCCCGAGCATGCGCGCTCCGGCTATGAGGGCCTGCTCGAGACCGCGCGCGAGATCCGCGCCCGGCTGGAAGGCGGTTCGGACTGAGCCGTTCCGCCTGCCCCTGCATCACACTTGCCGCCAGCCGCCCAGGCCGGCGGCGCCCGTATTGTTTCCGTTGCATCCTGACGCTTTCGCCGACCGACGCAGTTCGCGCAGCCATTCCGGGCTGCGCCCCACGCGCCCATGACGTCGCTACGTTTCCGCCCTGGCCCTGATTTCCTCGACCAGGCCGCCACCGCTGCCTGGTATTTCCTCGACCGCTGCGGCGCGCCGGAGGCGGGCGCGCACGTGGTCGTGCCCACCGCGGCGCAGATCCCGGGCGTGCGCCAGGCACTGGACGCCGCCGCGCGCGCGGCAGGCAGCCCGCGGCTGCTGCCGCGCGTGCTGACGCTGGGCCACTGGCTGCTCGACCTGCCGCCCGAGGGCGCCCCGGTGCGCAGCCCGGCCGCACGCCTGCTGGCCGTGCAGCAGGCGGTGCGCGGGCAGGACTGGCTGCGCCGCGCCTTCGGCGCCCAGAACGAGACCGCCGCCTGGGGCCTGTCGCAGACGCTGCTGTCGATCTGCGACGAGCTCAACGCGCGCTGGCTCGAAGACGCCGCCATCCGCGACGATGACGAGATCGACGGCGACGATCGCGCCGGCCTGCTGCAGGGCGCGCTGGAACGGACCTATTCGCATCTGTCCGAGCGCTTCCTCGGCGAAGAGGCGCGCATCGTGCTGGCATTCTGGCAGGCGCTGTCCGGCCCGGACGATCCGCTGCCGGCGCGGCGCCGCGCCTTGCGCGAGCTGTCGCAGCAGCTGCGCGGCCCGGTGATCTGGATTGCCCCGACCCCGCCCACGCCGCTTGAAGCCGCGTTCCTGCGCGATGCCGCCGAGCTGGTGCCGGTGCTGCAGGTCGGCTATGACTGGACCGGGCAGGGCGAGAGCGATGCCGACTGGTACCAGACGCTGCTGGCGCTGTGGCCGGAAGCAAGGATCGCCGACGATGCCGAAGCCGTCGCCCCCGCGCCGGCCATGCCTGCGCTGCCGCCGCAGCGTTCGTCGATCCGCGTGATCGGCAGCGCGCGCTTCGAGGACGAAGCCGCCGCGGCAGCCGCGCAACTGGTGCAGTGGCTCAATGAAGGCCGCCGCCAGGTGGCGCTGGTCGCGCACGACCGCGTGGTGGCGCGGCGCGCCCGCGCCTTGCTGGCGCGCGCCGGGGCACCGGTGCGCGACGAGACCGGCTGGAAGCTTTCCACCACGCGCGCGGCCGCCGCGCTGATGCGCTGGTTCGACCTGCTGGTGCGCGACGGCGACACCGCCGCGCTGCTGGACCTGCTCAAGAGCCCGTTCTGCCTGCCGGAGGTTGCCGGGCGCGGCGCGGCCATCGCGCTGCTTGAGCGCCAGGTGCGGCGCGAAGGCATTACCGGCGGCTGGGCGCGCCTGCGCCAGCTGTTCGGGAGCGCACCGACTGCCGCGCAGCAAGCTGCCGCGGAAGACGAGGATGCCGCCGAAGCGCCGCGCCGCGCCGCGCACGCGCTCGTCGCCGTGCTCGCCGACGAGGCGGCGCGCTGGCCGCGCGGGCTCGCGCAGCATCCGCTGGCAACCTGGCTGGAACGGCTCGACGGCATGCTCGACGGCCTCGGCATGCGCGCGGCGCTGGCCGCGGACGATGCCGGCAGCCAGCTGCTCGATGCGCTGGCGCGGCTGCAGGAGTTGCCGCTGGACGAGACTGGCGGCCATGCCACGCTGTCGCAGGGCGAGTTCCGCGCGATGCTGTCGGCGCTGCTGGAATCGGTCGCCTACAAGGAGCCCTCGGCCAGCGGCCCGGCGCGCATCACCATCCTGCCCCTGAACGGCGCGCGCATGCGCCGCTTCGAGGGCGTGGTGATCGTCGGCTGCGATGACGCGCAACTGCCGTCCAGCGCCGCCGAGCTGATGTTCTTTTCCAACCAGATGCGGCGCGAGCTGGACCTGGAAGACCGCGAGGCCCGCTTTGCCCAGCAGGCGCGCGACCTGGCCGAGGTGCTGCTGAACAACGACGACGTGGTGCTGACCTGGCAACGCTACGGCAGCCGCGGCGAGCCGCATCATGTGTCGGGCTGGATCGAGCGCCTGGCGGCGTGCTGCGCGCGCGCGGGCGTCAGCATCGAAGCCGCCGCCGCAGCACAGGCGCACGAGACCTTTGCCGATCCGCAGGGCATGCCGGCGCCGGCGGCGGAGCCCGCGCTGGTGCCGGTGCGCTGGAGCGCGCAGGCCTACAACATGCTGCGCCGCTGCCCCTACCAGTTCTTCGCCGGCCGCATGCTGGGCCTGGCCGGGCTGGAGACAGTCAGCGACGAGCTGGAGAAACGCGAGATCGGCGAACACCTGCACCACGTGCTGCTGCGCTACCACAAGGACCTGCAGGCGCGCCGCGAGCGTGGCGAGACGCTGGCGGAAGACCAGCGCCTGGCCCGCCTGGCCGAGATTTCCGAAGACGTGTTCGGCGCGCTGATGGCCGAGGACGGCAATGCCATTGCCTACTACCGGCGCTGGCGCGAGGTGATGCCGTCGTATGTCGCCTGGCAATCCGCGCGCGAGGCCGAGGGCTGGTTCTGGCGCGGCGGCGAGCTCGACGCCGGCATCGACCTGCCGATGCCCGACGGCCAGCCGCTGCGCCTGACCGGGCGCATCGACCGGCTTGACCAGGGCCCGGGCGGGGCGCATGCCGTGCTCGACTACAAGACGCAGAGCGCCACCCGCCTCAAGCGCAAGCTGGCCGAGGTCGAGGAAGACTGCCAGCTGCCGTTCTACGGCCTGCTGCGCGCCGATGCGGCAGCCGGCAGCTGGGTATCGCTCGAAGGCGCGCGCGAGGGCGCAGCGGCGGCGCAGCGCGAAGTCGGCCTGCCCGATTTTGAAGCCGCCGTCATCTGGCTGGAACGGCAGATGCGCGACGACGTCATGCGCCTGCGCCAGGGCGCCAGGCTGCCGGCCTTCGGCGATGCCTCCGCCTGCCTGTATTGCACCGCCCGCGGCCTGTGCCGCAAGGGCTTCTGGGAATCCACCGCCGTGCCGGCGCTGACATCATGACGCCCCACGATCCGCACCACGTCCAGCCTTACCAGCGCGACGGCGAACCCGTTTCCGAGACCGAGTTCACGCGCGCCGCCTGCGATCCCGCGCGCTCGGTGGTGGTTGAGGCCTGTGCCGGCAGCGGCAAGACCTGGCTGCTGGTGGCGCGGCTGGTGCGCTTGCTGCTGGCCGGCGCCGCGCCGCACGAGATCCTGGCCATCACCTTCACGCGCAAGGCCGCCGAAGAAATGCGCGACCGCCTGCTTGAGGTGCTGGCACAGCTGTCGCGCGACAGCGACGACGACGTGATCGCCGCTCTGGTGCAGCGCGGCCTGACGCCCGACGCCGCGCGCGAGACGCTGCCGCGTGCGCGGCGCCTGCATGCGCAGGTGCTGGCCGCGCCCGGGCGCATGGCCATCGATACCTTCCACGGCTGGTTCGGCACGCTGCTGCGCGGCGCGCCGCTGGCCTCGGGCATCGTGCCGGGCGCGGCGCTGCGCGAAGATGCGCTACGCATGAAACGCGAAGCCTGGGCCCCGGTCTGGCGCGCGCTGGCCACGGAGCAATACACCGACTTGCGCGCCGCGTGGGAAACGCTGGTCGATACCGTGGGCGACTTCCAGGCACGCGCGCTGCTGGACGCGATGTTCCATGCCCGCAGCGAATGGTGGGCGATGCAGGAGAGCGGCGACCCGCTGCAGGCGCTGTCCGACTGCCTGGGCGAAGACGCCCGGGGCGACGTGCTGCTGCAGGCGCTGGCCGACGAAGGCTGGCGCGATGCCTGCGAGTCGCTGGCGCTGCGCCTGGGCGCGGCCGGCAAGACCGAGCAGACCCACGCCGGCCGCATCACCGATGCGCTGATGGCGATCACCGCGTGGCGCGAAGCGGGCGCGGTGCCCGGCAAGCCCGCCGAACGGGCGTTCGCGCAGTTGCGCGCCGCGTTCTTCACCACCACCGGCGGCCCGCGTTCGCTGCGGCGCACCGCGGCGCTGGTCAAGGCCGCCGGCGGCGAAGGCATGGTCGATGCGTTGCTGGACGAGCATGCATCGATCTGCGCCATGCTTGACGACATCAGCGCGCGTTGTTGCGAAGCCGCGGTGCTGGCGATCAACCGCGCGCTGTTCTGCATCGGCGATGCCTTGCTGACGCGCTACCAGCGGCACAAGGACGAGCAGCGCGCGATGGACTTCGCCGACCTGGAATGGCAGGCCGCGCGCCTGATGTCGGACGAAGAGACCGCCACCTACCTGCAGGTGCGGCTCGACGCGCGTTACCGCCATCTGCTGCTCGACGAGTTCCAGGACACCAACCCGCTGCAGTGGCGCATCCTGCAGGGCTGGCTGGCCGGCTATGCGGGCCTGGGCGAGCGGCCGACGGTGTTCCTGGTGGGCGATCCCAAGCAGTCGATCTACCGTTTCCGGCGCGCCGATGCACGGCTGTTCGGCGCGGCCGGCGAGATGCTGCGCGATGCGTTCGGCGCCACCGTGCTGCGCACCAACCGAACCCGGCGCAACCGTGCCGAAGTGCTGGACTGGGTCAACGCCGTGTTCGACAGCGCGCGCGCCGAGGGCCGCTATCCGCTGTACGCGACCCAGACCACGGCACTGGCCGGAGGCAACGGGCCGGTCTGGCTGCTGCCGCTGGTGGAGCCCGAGGACAAGGCCGAAGACGCCGTTGACGATGGTGCAGAGGACAAGGGCGCCGAAGCCGCCTCCGCCCATCGCGACACGCTGCTGCAGCCACGCCGGCAGGCCGGCGATTCGTTGCGGCTGGAAGAGGGCCGGCGCGTGGCCGCGTGGCTGCGCCTGGTGCGCGACACCGTGCCGGTCCATGAGGGCGGCGAACAGCGCCCCGCGCGCTGGAGCGACATGCATCTGCTGGTGCGCCGCAAGACCCATCTGGCTGACTATGAGCGCGCGCTGCGCGAGGCCGGCATTCCGTGCCTGAGCCCGCGCCGCGGCGGCCTGCTGGCCACGCTCGAGGCGCTGGACCTGTCGGCGTTGCTGGCGTTCCTGATGACGCCGGAATCGGACCTGGATCTCGCGCACGTGCTGAAGAGCCCGCTGGTGGGCGCGACTGACGACGACCTGCTGGCGCTGGCCCGGATCGAATGCGAGGGCGGCTGGTGGGCACGCATCGAGTCAGGCGGCCTGCCCGAACACGTATCCGATGCGCTGCGCGAAGGCGTGCAGCGCTTGCGCCAGTGGCTGCGCGTCGCGCCGCACCGGCCGGTGCATGACCTGATCGACCAGATCTTCCACGGCGGCGAAGTGCGGCGCCGTTATGCCGAGGCCGCGCCGCCGGATATCCGCGAACAGGTGCTGGCCAACCTCGATGCCTTCCTGAAGCTGTCGCTGGACCTCGACGGCGGGCGCTATCCGAGCCTGCCGAAATTTATCGACGAGCTGCAGGAAATCCGCCGCGGCGACGAGGGCGAAAGCCCCGATGAAGGCGGCATGGGCGAGAGCGCCGAAGACGTGGAGCCGGCCGAGGACGATCCGGCGTTTGCCGGCCTCGACGCGGTCCATATCCTGACCGTGCATGCAGCCAAGGGCCTGGAGGCGCCGTTCGTGGTGCTGCTCGATGCCAATCACAGCGAGCCGGCCGCGGACCGGGGCGGCATCCTGGTCGACTGGCCGCCGTCGTCGCCGGTGCCTCGGCATTTCTCGGCCTACGGCAAGCGCAGCGAGCGCGGGCTGGCGCGGGCGCCGTTGTTCGAGTCAGAGGCGGCGCTGGGCGAGCGCGAGAACTGGAACCTGCTGTACGTGGCCATGACGCGCGCGCAGCAGGGCCTGCTGGTCAGCGGGGTCAAGGGCCGGGCCAGCCGCAGCGGTTCGGGCGAGGGCAATGCCGAGATCGCCGGCAGCTGGTATGTGCGGCTGCAGGCCGCGGGCGTCGGCGAGATGGTGCCGGCCTATCCGGGCGAGCTGGCCGATGCGCAGGACCAGGCCCCGATGCCCGCGCGCCTGAGCGAGCCGGTGCGCTTTACCGACTTCCGGCTGCGCTATCGCGATGCAGTGGATGCGCGGCAGGGGACCGCGCTTGAAGAAGAGGGCGAGGCCGAAGCCGAAGACGAGTCCGACGGCATCGTCTTCAACGCCGCGGCCGCCCGCCACGGCGAGCTGGTGCATGCTTTGCTGGAGCGCCTGACGCGCTATCCCGAAGCCTTTGCCGACGTGCCGGGGATCGACACCGCATTGCGCTGGTTCCCGCTGACGGGCGCGCACACCGGGGCGGCACGGCAGGCGTGGCGGCAACAGGTGGCGCAAGCGCTGGAGGCGGTGGCTGCGATGCTGCGCGCGCCGGCGCTGGCGCCGTTGCTGGGGGCGGGGGACGCCCGCAGCGCGCGCAATGAAGTCGAACTCTATGACGCGCGCGGCCGGCTGCTGCGCATCGACCGGCTGGTGGAATTCGACGACCGCGTGGTGATCGTCGACTACAAGCTGCGGCTCCTGCCGCAGGAGCATGCCGCCTACCGCGCGCAGCTGGGCCGCTATGTGGCCGCGCTTGCGCCGATGTTCCCGGGCAAGCGTATCGAGGCCGGCGTGGCCACCGCGGACGGCGAATGGATTCCCGCCGAGCGAATGGCGCCGCCGATGCCGCAGCAGGGCTCGCTGTTCTGACGGCTGGCGTGGCACCCGGACAGGGTGCCAGAATCGGCGCAAAATGGGGTGTGCAGCGCGCGCGCTCGCGGCCCGGCTGTACTAAAGTGACAGGGACTGCGCTGCGAACGACTCGTGCGTGCGGATACAGCGGGAGGGGTACGGCAGGAGGGGGTGTGAGGTGGACGAGCCTGACCCTCGGCACTGGCGGAAAACGGCTGTGGCTGCTTCGTTCCCGACCTGACCAGGTTGACCGCGCCACCATGCGAGGAGGCCCGTCCGAGCGGCATTGTACCCCAGACCGCGATATCGCGGAGAAATTGCGTTGAATGCCCTTTGCAGTGGTGGGTCATTGCCCGCGGCAAATGCGTCGGCTTGATCTGGCGCAGGTAACGCGGGCCGCGGCGGCCCGACCATTCACCGACCCAGACCGTGGTGAGCCAATACATGAACGCAAACGACCAGATCATTCGCGGCGCCCTGGCGCCGCAGGAAATCTCCTCCGAAGTCCTGATCGAGAAGTACGCCAAGGGCGAAGAGCGCAGCATTGCCGATGTCAGGCAACGCGTGGCGTGCGCGCTGGCGCAGGCCGAACCCGAGGACCAGCGCGAGGCCTGGAGCGCGCGCTTCCTGTGGGCGCAGGAAAACGGCTTCGTGCCGGCCGGACGCATCAACTCGGCGGCGGGCACCGGCATCCAGGCCACGCTGATCAACTGCTTCGTGCAGCCGGTGGGCGATTCGGTGTCGGAGCCGCGCGAGGGCCGCCCAAGCATCTATACGGCGGTGGCGCAGGCCGCCGAAACCATGCGCCGCGGCGGCGGCGTGGGCTATGACTTCTCGGCGATCCGACCGGCCGGCGCGCTGGTGCGGGCCACGCATTCGCGCGCCTCGGGGCCGGTGTCGTTCATGAAAGTGTTTGACGCATCGTGCGCCACCGTGGAATCCGCCGGCGCCCGCCGCGGCGCGCAGATGGGCGTGCTGCGCTGCGACCATCCCGATATCGAGAGCTTTATCCACGCCAAGGACAAGGGCGACCTCAGCAACTTCAATATCTCCATCGGCGTCACTGACGCCTTCATGCAGGCCGTGCAGGCAGACGGCGAGGTCGAACTGGTGCATGAGGCCGAGCCGGGCGCCGATATGATCGCCGCAGGAGCTTATCGCCGCGACGACGGCCAGTGGGTGTACCGGCGCGTGCCGGCGCGCAACCTGTGGGACCAGGTCATGCAGGCCACCTACGACCATGCCGAGCCGGGCATCCTGTTCCTGTCGCAGATCAATGCCGACAACAACCTTTATTACTGCGAGCGCATCGAGGCCACCAACCCGTGCGCCGAGCAGCCGCTGCCATCCTATGGCTGCTGCTGCCTGGGCTCGATCAATCTGACGCGCTTCGTGCGCCAGCCGTTCTCGCCGCAGGCCGAATTCGATTTCGATGCCTTTGCCGAAGTGGTGCGTGTGGCCACGCGCATGCTCGACAACGTGCTCGACGTGACCTTCTGGCCGTTGCCCGAACAACAGGCCGAGGCCCACGCCAAGCGCCGCGTCGGGCTGGGCTTCCTGGGGCTGGGCAGCGCGCTGGTGATGCTGGGCCTGCGCTATGACACCGAGCCGGCGCGGCAGCTGGCGGCGCGGATCTCGGAGCGCATGCGCGATGATGCCTACCTGGCGTCGACCGAACTGGCGGTGGAGAAGGGTGCCTTCCCCCTGTTCGATGCCAACGCCTACCTGCAGAGCGGGTTTGCCGGCCGGCTGCCTGAACGCTTGCGCGATGCCATTGCGCGCAACGGGCTGCGCAATTCGCACCTGCTGTCGATCGCACCCACCGGCACCATCACGCTGGCCTTTGCCGACAATGCCTCTAACGGCATCGAGCCGGCTTTCTCGTGGACCTACAACCGCAAGAAGCGGATGCCGGACAACAGCTACCGCAGCTTCGAAGTGGCGGACCATGCCTGGCGGCTTTACCGTCACATGGGGGCCGACATGGCCCAGTTGCCGGATGCCTTCGTCACCGCGCTGCAGATGTCGGCGCTGGATCATATGCGGATGCTGGAAGCGGTGCAGCCGTATATCGACACCAGCATCAGCAAGACCGTCAACGTGCCGGAGGATTATCCGTACGAAGCTTTCCGCAACCTGTACCTGGAGGCGTGGAAGGCCGGCCTGAAGGGGCTGGCGACCTATCGTCCCAATTCGGTGCTGGGGGCCGTGCTGTCAGTAGAGGCGCCGGCGGCGGCACCCGCTGCCATGGCCGACGACAATCCGCTGGTGCGCCCCTTCGGCAGCCGGCCGGTGGGCGACCTGGAGGGCGTGACGTCCAAGGTCGAATACCTGACGTACGAGGGCCACAAGACCGTCTACCTGACCGTCAACTTCATGCGCGTCGCCGGCGTTGCCGACGGCAAGCCGGTGGAGATCGAGCGCCCGGTGGAGTTCTTCATGCCGGCGGGGCAGCGCAGCGAGGGTCAGCAGTGGATTACCTCGACCATGCGGCTGCTGTCGATGGTGGCGCGCTCGGGCGGCTCGGTGGCCAAGGCACTGGCGGACATGCGCAACGTGGTGTGGGACAAGGGCACGGTGCGCTACGGCACGCTGGTGCGCCAGGACGGTACCGAGGTGCCGCGCTTCCATGACTCCGAAGTGGCCGCGCTCAGCTACGCGCTGCAGCGCATCCTGATCAAGCGCGGCTTCCTGGATGCCGACGGCGGCCAGGTGCCGGTAGCCGCGCTGGCGGCCAGGCTGGCCCAGCGCGAGGGCGGGGGGCAGGCGCCGGATGCCGGGGCGGATCTCGCCAGCCCGGTCCGAGTCCCCGGCACCCCCGGTGTCGGCACCGGCAAGCCGTGCCCGGAGTGTGGCGCGCACGCCCTGCACAAGGTCGACGGATGCGCCAAATGCGCCAATTGCGGCTACGTGGGCGAGTGCGGCTGAGCCCCGCCGCGGGCGGGTTGCGGCCACCGGAGCCAGCCCGCGCGGCGCGTGGCGAATAAAGACCGCGAGGTCGGGGCGGCGGCGGCCGGAGGGGGGCCGCATTTTGCTACAATCGCCGCCATGAGTTATCAAGTTCTAGCGCGCAAATGGCGCCCCAGGGATTTCACCACGCTGGTCGGCCAGGAGCACGTGGTCCGCGCGCTCACGCACGCGCTGGAACAGCAGCGGCTGCACCATGCCTACCTGTTCACCGGCACGCGCGGGGTCGGCAAGACCACGCTGTCGCGGATCCTGGCCAAGGCCCTGAACTGCACCGGCCCTGACGGCAACGGCGGCATCACCGCCCAGCCGTGCGGGCAGTGCAAGGCCTGCCAGGAGATCGACAGCGGCCGCTTCGTCGACTACATCGAGATGGACGCCGCGTCCAACCGCGGCGTCGACGAGATGGCGCAGCTGCTGGACAAGGCGGTCTACGCCCCGACCTCCGGGCGCTTCAAGGTCTACATGATCGACGAAGTGCACATGCTCACCAACCACGCCTTCAACGCCATGTTGAAGACGCTGGAAGAGCCGCCCGGGCACGTCAAGTTCATCCTCGCCACCACCGATCCGCAGAAGATCCCGGTCACGGTGCTGTCGCGCTGCCTGCAGTTCAACCTCAAGCAGATGCCGCCGGGGCATATCGTCTCGCACCTGGACCATATCCTGGCGCAGGAAGGCATCGGCCACGACGGCAATGCGCTGCGGCTGCTGGCGCAGGCCGCGCACGGCTCGATGCGCGATGCGCTGTCGCTGACCGACCAGGCCATCGCCTACAGCGCGGGCCAGGTCTCGGAAGACGCGGTGCGCGGCATGCTGGGCGCGATCGACCAGGGCTACCTGGTGCAGCTGCTCGATGCGCTGGCCGCCGAAGACGGCGCCGCCATGCTGGCGATTGCCGATGCCATGGCCGACCGCAGCCTGTCGTTTGCCGGCGCGCTGCAGGACCTGGGCTCGCTGCTGCACAAGGTGGCTCTGGCGCAGGCCGTGCCGGCCTCGGTGCAGGACGAATGGCCCGAAGCCGATGAGGTGCGGCGCCTGGCTGGCGTGTTCGACGCGCAGGAAGTGCAGCTGTTCTACCAGATCGCCAACCTCGGCCGCAGCGAGCTGGCGCTCGCGCCGGACGAGTACGCCGGCTTCACCATGACGCTGCTGCGCATGCTGGCGTTCCGGCCGTCGTCTGAACCCACTACGACGCAAGGGCAGGGCGGTGGTGCCGCGCCTGCGCGCCAGCGTGGTGCCGAAGCCGCGCAAACCGTTGATACCCGCCATGCGACGGCTGTGGCCAATGCCGCCGAACAGGCCAAGGCCGGTGCTGCGGCGGCACCGGTCCCTGCCCCTATGCCCGCACGGGCGGTCCAGCCCGCGGTAGTGGCCGAACTCGCTGCCGCACCTGCCGCTGTCCCTGCATCCCCTGAAGCTGCGCCGGCACGGCCGGCCGCTGGCGCCGGCAACGGGGCCATGTCGCCCGCCGCCGCCGCGCTGGCGGCCGCCCGCCAGGCTTCCGCTGCCCGTGGTGGCGGCCGCAAGGC
>NZ_JBYSYA010000034.1:0-49493 GCF_058782785.1 Cupriavidus sp. FW306-01-F10A | reverse complement strand
TGCAGCTTGAACTGCTCGGTGTACTTTGCCATGTAAAAACCCCAAAAAGTTGTCTCCAACTTCTGGGGGTCAGTTCAAAGCGGGAGAGGGAGCGAACAACTGGCGGTTGACTTCTCTCAGGCCTCCTTCACAGCCCCTCGCACCGGCGCCGCAGCGACTTCCGCCTGCGCCGACGCCGACCTCCGGTGATTGATCATCGACACCGCCCCCACCGCAATCACCGCCGGGATTGCCATCGCCATGAAGTTCTGCTGCAACGGCAGGGACATCCCAACCAGCACGCCGATCACGATCGGTGCCAGGATGGCGCCGCTGCGTCCCACGCCGGAGGCCCAGCCGATGCCGGTACCGCGTACCGCCATCGGATAGAACTGGCCCGCATAGGCATAGGTGACGATCTGCGTGCCGATGGTGGAAGCACCAGCCAGGCCCACCACGACGAACAGCGCGGCGCTGGGCATCGGGTAGCCCAGCAGCGTGATCGACACTGCCGCCAGCGCGTACATGCCGATCAGCACATGCTTGATCGGCAGCCGGTCGGCCAGCCAGCCGCCACCGATGGCGCCGAGCATGGCGCCGAAGTTCAGCACCAGCACGAAGGTCAGCGCCGAGCCCAGGCTGTAGCCGGCGGCGGCCATCAGCTTGGTCAGCCAGGAGCTGAGCGCGTACACCATGAACAGGCACATAAAGAACGCCACCCAGAACATCACCGTGCTGAAGCCGCGGCCGTCCTGGAACAGGCGCCGGATCGGCGCGCTGCCGGCCTTGTCGTCCGCGGCCAGGGTGAAGACGTCGCCCGGCTGCGGCCGGTGCGCCGGCACCAGGCGCGACACCACGGATTGCAGAGCGTCGGTCTGGCCCGTGCGGAGCAGGTATGGCATCGACTCCGGCAGCGAGCGCAGCACCAGCGGGACCAGCAGCACCGGCAGGCCGGCGGCGAGGAAAACCGACTGCCAGCCGTAGCTTTCGATCAGTCCCTTGCCCAGCAGCGCGGCCAGCATGCCGCCCACCGAATAGCCGCTGAACATCAGCGTCACCAGCGTGCCGCGCAGCTTGCGCGGCGAGTACTCGGTCATCTGCGCCACCACGTTGGGCATCACGCCGCCGATGCCCAGGCCCGCCAGGAAGCGCGTGACGCTGAACGTCACCGGGTCGCTGGTAAAGCCCGCCGCCGCGGTGAAGACACTGAACAGCACGATGCAGATGGCAATGGCGCGCCTGCGGCCGATGCGGTCGGCCACGGTGCCGAGGAAGATCGCGCCGAACATCATGCCGAACAGCGCCGAGCTGACCATGAAGCCGGCGCTGGTGGCGGTCACGCCCATCTCTTTCATGATCGACGGCAGGGCGATGCCGGCCACGGCCAGGTCGTAGCCGTCGAAGATGATGATCAGCGCGCACCAGAACAGGATGAGCGCATGGAAGCGGTTGAAGCGGGCCTCGTCGGCCAGCTTGTGGACATCGATCTGACGCATGGTTTGTCTCCGGTATGGTGGTATGACGGGGCGGGCGGCGTTGCCGCTCACGCCACCGCGACGGCGCGCTCTGCGGCGGCCTTCAGTTCGCGTTCGCGCAGCATGAAGCGCTGGATCTTGCCGGTGGCGGTCTTGGGCAGCGCATCGACGAACTCGATTGCACGCGGGTACTTGTAGGCCGCCAGCCGCTCCTTGACGAAGGCCTTCAGTTCGCCGTCGCCAAGCTGCGCGCCGGCCTTCAGCACCACGAAGGCCTTGGTCTTGACCAGTCCGTCTTGGTCAGGTACGCCGATCACCGCAGCCTCCAGCACTGCCGGGTGCTGCACCAGCGTGGCCTCGACCTCGAACGGCGAAACGTAGATGCCGCTGACCTTGAGCATGTCGTCGCTGCGCCCGGCGTAGCTGTAGGTGCCATCCGGGTTGCGCACGTATTTGTCGCCGCTCTTGGTCCAGCCGCCGCGGAAGGTCTCGCGCGACTTCTCGCGGTTGGCCCAGTACATCAGCGCGGCGCTGGGGCCCTGGATATAGAGGTCGCCGATCTCGCCGTCGGGCACCGGGCGGCCTTCTTCGTCGCGCAGCTCGATGGCATAGCCCGGCACTGGCCAGCCGGTGGTGCCGTAGCGCACCTGGCCGGGGCGGTTGGACAGGAAGATATGCAGCATCTCGGTGGAGCCGATGCCGTCGATGATCTCGCAGCCGAAATGCGCGGTGAAGCGCTGGCCGATATCGGCGGGCAGGGCCTCGCCGGCGGACGAGCACAGCCGCAGCGCGACCTCGGCGCGCTGCGGCAGCGCCGGCGAGGCGAGCATGCCGGCGTAGCCTGTCGGCGCGCCGAAGAACACCGTTGGCCGGTGTTGCAGCCAGCGGCGGAAGGTGGCCTCGGGCGTGGGCCGCTCGGCCATCAGCACCACGGTGGCGCCTACGCTGAGCGGGAAGCTGAGGCCGTTGCCCAGCCCGTAGGCGAAATACAGCTTGGCCGCAGAGAAGCAGACATCCTGCTCCTGCAGGCCGAGCACCGGGACTGCATAGAGCGCCGCGGTCCAGTACGGGTTGCCGTGGCTGTGCACCACGCCCTTGGGCTGGCCGGTCGAGCCGGACGAGTAGAGCCAGAAACCGGGGTCGTCGCAACTGGTGGCGGCAGGCGCCTGCAACGGGGTTTGCGCGGCAAGCAGCGCATCCAGCGCCGCCATGCCATCGGGCAGCGGCTCATGCGCACGGGACACGAACACTTGCCCGACTTCATGCCCGGGACGTGCCAGCGCCTCCTGCAGCACAGGCAGCAGCGCGGCCGACACCAGCACCGCCTGCGCGCGGCTGTGCTGCAGCATGTAGCTGTAGTCGTCGGCGGTCAGCAGCGTGTTGACGGCTACCGGGACGATGCCGGCGTACATCGCGCCCAGGAAGCAGACCGGCCAGTCGCTGCAGTCGTGCATCAGCAGCAGCACGCGCTCTTCGCGGCGGATGCCGGCGCCGAGCAGCGCCGCGGCCAAGCGCCGCACCTGCTGCGCCAGTTCGCCGTAGGTGAGCTGGCCGTCGTCATCGATATAGGCCACCTTGCCGGCGCGCCCGGCATTGCAGCCGAGCAGGTGTTCGGCAAAGTTGAAGGACGTGCCGGGTGGCCGGACGGGTGTCTCTGCGGGCGTGGCGGTCATGGGTGTCTCCCCGTTGCTGGTGTACGGTGTGCCGCGCGCCGCCATGCGGGCGTGGCGGCGCGGTGAAGCGGGTTGGCTTGAGCGGTCAGGCGAGCGCGTCGAGCACCGCGGTACTGGCCTGGATGGCGCTGCGCCGGTGATAGAAGTGCAGGGCGCGCAGTCCGCCCAGTTCCTCGCCGCCGCCGGCGCGGCCGGGGCCGCCATGCAGCGATTGCGGCATGACGTTGCCGTGGCCGGTGTGCAGCTGCGCCACGTCGGGCGAGATCACATGCACGCGGCCATGGCTGTCGGCCAGCTCGACGGCGGCCGCGCCGAGCGCGGCCGCGTCGCTGCCATAGAGCGATGCCACCAGCGAGCCCTGTCCACGGCGCACGAGTGCCAGTGCATGGGCGGTATCCCGATAGGCCAGCAGCGTGGCCACCGGGCCGAACACTTCGGTGTCGTGCACCGCGGCGGCGGCGTCCGCATCGGTCACGCCCAGCAGCGTCGGGCCGACGCAGCAGGCCACGGCCGGATCGGCATCGACCAGCGGCTGCTGCGTGCCGTCATGCAGCACCTGTGCCTGCTTGCGCAGGGTTGCCAGCCCGTCTTGCACGGCGTTGAACTGCGCACGGCTGACCAGCGCACCCATGCGCACCGTATCGTTGCGCGGGTTGCCCACGGTCACTTTCGACAGCCGTGCGCCGATGGCCTCGGCGGCCTGGCCATACAGCGCTTCAGGCACGAACACGCGCCGGATCGCGGTGCATTTCTGGCCGGACTTGACCGTCATCTCGCGCACGACTTCCTTCGCCAGCAGGTCGAAGGCGGCGGTATCAGGGCCGTCCTGCGGCAGCAGCACGGCGGAGTTGATACTGTCCGCCTCAATATTCACGCGAACAGAGCGTTGCGCGATGACGGGATGCGAGCGGATCACCGCGGCCGTATCGGCCGAACCGGTGAACGACACCACGTCAAACGGCTGCAACTGGTCCAGCAGTCCGGCCGAGCTGCCACACACCACCGACAACGCGCCGGCCGGCAGCACGCCGGCCTCGACCACGTCGCGCACCATGCGCTGGGTCAGCCAGGCGGTGGCGGTAGCGGGTTTGACGATCACCGGCACGCCGGCCAGCAATGCCGGCGCCGCCTTCTCCCACAGTCCCCAGCTCGGGAAGTTGAAGGCATTGATAAACAGCGCCACACCGCGCGTGGGCACCAGCACGTGCTGCGACTGGAACAACGGGTCCTTGCCCAGCCGCGCGGCCTCGCCATCCAGCAGGTAGTGCCGGTCGCCGAGCGTATCGCCCAGCCTGGCGTAAGTGCCCAGCGTGAAGATGCCGCCGTCGATGTCGACCGCGGAGTCGTTTCCTGACGGTGCCGCTGTTGGCCGTGGCGATGTCGTAATAGGCATCGCGATTGGCCTGCAGCACCTTGACGATGTCAGTCAGCAACGCGGCACGCTGGCGATAGGTCAGCGCGCGCAGGGCCATGCCGCCCTGTTCGCGGGCAAAGGCGAAGCCGGCAGCGAGGTCCAGCCCGGTGGCGTCAACGCGCACCAGTTCGTCGCCCAGCACCGGATCGAACAAGGGCGTGCCGGCACCGCTGCCGGCCTGCCACTTGCCGCCGAGGTAGTTGGATAGCAATTCAGTCATGGGGGATCTCAGCGCGTGAAGTCGATGCGGCCTTCCGGCAGCAGATAGAGCACCAGCGCGCGGCCGTTGTTGACGGTGGGGCGGTGGGCGCTGCCCGGCGGGCACACCAGCCAGCCGGCGGGGCGGCCGTCGAACTGCGCGTCGCCCTCGAGCGGCATGATCAGGTCGATCTCGCCGTTGGGATGGGTGTGATGCGGGCCGGCAATGTCCTGCATGTCGACCACGTCGACGGAAAAGCCGTGCAGGTCGTCAGCCGGCTTGAAGATGCGGCCGTAGCGGATGCCGCCGCCTTCGCGGTCGCACAGCCAGCCTTCGGCCACGCCGGCCTGGCAGGCGTCCTTAAGTTGCTGGTAGGTGGGGCTGCCGGCGCCGTGCTCGGCATTGAGCCACGCATCGAGTGCGGCATCCAGCGGGCGGCCTGCCAGTTGCGCGGTGAGCTGCGCGATCTGGCTGCGGAATTCTGTGGGGGACATGGTGTTGGGGGCTCCATCTGATTCGCCAGTTGCTATCACTGGATTCATGCATTATTGTGCATGTATGAAAAATAGAGCCGCGCAGAAATCATGTCAAGCACTATATTGCATAAATCTGGGTTAACCCCGGCAGCCGACATGCACCATGATTCAGATGCAAGCGCTGCCAATGGTATTGAGAAGAACCCGTTCCTGGTCGCGCTGGGCGAGCGTGTGCGTGAGTTGCGCGCCTGCCGCGGCCTGACCCGAAAGGCCGCCGCGCAGGCCGCCGGCGTGTCGGAGCGGCACCTGGCAAACCTGGAATACGGCAGCGGCAACGCTTCGATCCTGGTGCTGCAGCACATTGCGGATGCGCTGCAGTGCTCGCTGGCCGGGCTGCTGGGCGACGTCACCACTTCGTCGCCGGAATGGATCCTGTTGCGCGAACTGCTGGAGCGCCGTGACGAAGCCACGCTGCGGCGCGTGCGCATTGCCGTGGGCGAGATGCTCGGCACGGGTGGCGAAAATGCCGGCCAGGCCGCGCGCAGCCCGCGCGTGGCGCTGATCGGGCTGCGCGGCGCCGGCAAGAGCACGCTGGGCGGGATGCTGGCCGAAGACCTGGACTTCCCCTTTGTCGAGCTGAGCCGCGAGATCGAGAAGTTTGCCGGCTGCAGCATCTCGGAGATCCAGGGCCTGTATGGCATGAACGCCTATCGCCGCTATGAGCGGCGCGCGCTGGAAGAAGCCATCCAGATCTACCCCGAGGCCGTGATCGCCACGCCCGGCGGCCTGGTCTCCGATCCGGCCACCTTCAACCTGCTGCTGGCCCACTGCACCACGGTCTGGCTGCAGGCGGAGCCGGAAGACCATATGGAGCGGGTGCGCGAGCAGGGCGACTTCCGTCCGATGGCGGCAAGCAAGGAGGCCATGGAGGACCTGCGCCATATCCTGGCCGGTCGCGCGGCCTTCTATTCCAAGGCGGAGTTCGCGCTGGACACCAGCGCGCAACCGCTGGAACCCACATTTACCGCGCTGCGCGAGCTGGTGCGCCAGGCCTTGCGCATGCCCTTGTGACGGCTGGGGCGCAATAAGGCGGCATCGGGGGCAGCGACCGGCACCTTCTGAGAAATCTGCACAATAGTGCTTGCAGAAAATCTGAGAGATGAACTATAGTTCGTCTCACCAGATTCCTGTTCATGCACGATAGTGCAGTTTCGCAGAGGAGACACCGCCGTGACAACCGCCCCCCGCGTCGACTACCAGACCGCCCCCGCCCAATACAAACACCTGAAGCTGACGTTCGACGGCCCCGTCGCCACGCTGGCGGTGGACATCGACGAGAACGCCGGCCTGCGCCCCGGCTACAAGCTCAAGCTCAACAGCTACGACCTCGGCGTCGACATCGAACTGAACGACGCGCTCAACCGCGTCCGCTTCGAGCACCCGGAAGTGCGCACCGTGGTCGTCACCAGCGGCAAGGACAAGGTGTTCTGTTCCGGCGCCAATATCTTCATGCTGGGTGTCAGCAGCCATGCGTGGAAGGTCAACTTCTGCAAGTTCACCAACGAGACCCGCAACGGCATCGAGGATTCCTCGGCGCACAGCGGCCTGAAGTTCCTGGCCGCGGTCAATGGCGCCTGCGCCGGCGGCGGCTATGAGCTGGCGCTGGCCTGCGACGAGATCCTGCTGGTGGACGACCGCTCGTCGGCCGTGAGCCTGCCGGAAGTGCCGCTGCTGGGCGTGCTGCCCGGCACCGGCGGCCTGACCCGCGTGACCGACAAGCGCCACGTGCGCCATGACCTCGCCGACATCTTCTGCACCACCACCGAAGGCGTGCGCGGCCAGCGTGCCAAGGACTGGCGCCTGGTGGACGATATCGCCAAGCCCGCCGTGTTCGCGCAGAAGGTGCAGGAGCGCGCGCTGGCGCTGGCCGCGCAGAGCGATCGTCCGGCCGATGCGCAGGGCGTGGCGCTCGAGCCGATCGAGCGGACGATCGAAGCGGATGCGCTGCGCTATACGCATGTGACGGTCGAGATCGATCGCACCGGCCGTACCGCGACCTTCACCGTGAAGGCGCCCGTCGGTGCGCAACCGCAGAGCATCGAAGAGATCGTCGCCGCCGGCGCCGCCTGGTACCCGCTGCAACTGGCGCGCGAACTGGAAGACGCGATCCTGTCGATGCGCACCAATGAACTCGACATCGGCACCTGGCTGATCAAGACCAGCGGCGATGCCGCCGCGGTACTGGCCACCGACGCCACGCTGCTCGCGCACAAGGACCACTGGCTGGTGCGCGAGACCATCGGCCTGCTGCGCCGCACGCTGAGCCGCCTGGACGTGTCGTCGCGCAGCCTGTTCGCGCTGATCGAGCCGCAGTCCTGCTTTGCCGGCACCTTCCTGGAACTGGCGCTGGCCTGCGACCGCAGCTACCACCTGGCACTGCCGGACGACGAGGCGCGCGCACCGAAGATCACCGTGGCGGAAGTCAATTTCGGCCTGTACCCGATGGCCACCGGCCAGAGCCGCCTGGGACGCCGCTTCTACGACGAGCAGCCCGCGCTGGACGCGGTGCGCGCCAAGGCCGGCCAGCCGCTCGATGCCGATGCCGCCTATGCGCTGGGCCTGGTCACCGCCAACCCCGACGACATCGACTGGACCGACGAAGTGCGCATCGCGCTGGAAGAGCGCGTGGCGATGTCGCCCGATGCGCTCACCGGCATGGAAGCCAACCTGCGCTTCAACGGCCAGGAAAACATGTTCACCCGCATCTTCGGCCGCCTGACCGCGTGGCAGAACTGGATCTTCCAGCGTCCCAACGCGGTGGGCGACAAGGGCGCGCTCAAGGTCTACGGCAAGGGCGACAAGGCCGCCTTCGACTGGAACCGCGTCTGATCCAGCCTTACACGACAACCGAATCGTCCCCCGAAGGAGACCACCATGTCCGGCATCAACTACAGCGACAAGATCCCCAACAACGTCAACCTGAGCGAAGACCGCACCCTGCAGCGCGCGCTCGAGCAATGGCAGCCTAACTACCTGAGCTGGTGGAACGACATGGGCCCGGAAGGCTCGCACAGCCATGACATCTACCTGCGCACCGCGATCAGCGTCGATCCGCAGGGCTGGGCCCACTTCGGCCACGTCAAGATGCCGGACTACCGCTGGGGCATCTTCCTGAACCCGGCCGAGGCCAACCGCAAGATCCATTTCGGCGACCACAAGGGCGAGGATGCGTGGCAGGACGTGCCCGGCGAATACCGCGCCAACCTGCGCCGCATCATCGTGACGCAGGGCGATACCGAACCCGCGTCGGTCGAACAGCAGCGCCACCTGGGCCTGACCGCGCCCAGCATGTATGACCTGCGCAACCTGTTCCAGGTCAACGTGGAAGAGGGCCGCCACCTGTGGGCGATGGTCTACCTGCTGCACAAGTATTTTGGCCGCGACGGCCGCGAGGAGGGCGAGGCCCTGTTGGAGCGCCGCAGCGGCCAGCAGGACAATCCCCGCATCCTGCAGGCGTTCAACGAACAGACCCCGGACTGGCTGTCGTTCTTCATGTTCACCTACTTCACCGACCGCGACGGCAAGTTCCAGCTGTGCGCGCTCGCGGAAAGCGCCTTCGATCCGCTGGCGCGCACGACGAAATTCATGCTGACCGAGGAAGCGCACCACATGTTCGTGGGCGAGTCCGGCGTGTCGCGCGTGATCCAGCGCACCTGCCAGGTGATGAACGAACTCAAGACCGACGATCCCGCCAAGCTGCGCGGGGCCGGCGTGATCGACCTGCCGACCCTGCAGCGCTACCTGAACTTCCACTACAGCGTCACCATCGACCTGTTCGGTGCCGATGAGTCGAGCAACGCCGCCACCTTCTACAGCACCGGCCTCAAGGGCCGCTACGAAGAAGGCAAGCGCATGGACGACCACGTGCTCAAGGGCCAGACCTACCGCATCCTGCAGGCGCAGAATGGCCAGCTGACCGAGAAGGAAGTGCCGCTGCTGAACGCGCTCAATGAAGTGCTGCGCGACGATTACATCAAGGACAGCATGGCCGGCATCGAACGCTGGAACAAGGTCATCGAGAAGGCCGGCATCCCGTTCCGCCTGAAGGTGCCGCACAAGGCCTTCCACCGCAATATCGGCGCGCTGGCGGGCGTCAAGGTATCGCCGGACGGCCGCGTGATCTCCGACGCCGAATGGCGCGACTTCCGCGACCAGTGGCTGCCCAGCGAAGGCGATCGCGCCTTTGTCGCCAGCCTGATGGGCCGCGTGGTCGAGCCGGGCAAGTTCGCCAACTGGATCGCGCCGCCGGTGATGGGCATCAACCGCCAGCCGGTGGATTTCGAGTACGTGCGGTTTAACTGAGCTTCGGGCCATCCGCCCGCTACGGGTTTGCTCCCCTCTCCCGCATGCGGGAGAGGGGTGGGGTGAGGGCGGGGGCATCAACGAAGCGCCGGTGCTTAAACCACCCCTCACCCTACCTCTCCCCTGAGGGAGAGGGGAACACCAAGGGCAGGGATACACGCCCTGGAAGCACTCTGATTCTGGAGACCGCCATGGACATGGCAGAAATTCAAGTCATCAAGCAGCACCTGATCGATCCCGAGATCTGCATCCGCTGCAACACCTGCGAAGCCACCTGCCCGGTGGGCGCGATCACGCACGACTCGCGCAACTACGTGGTCGATGCCGACAAGTGCAACCTGTGCATGGCCTGCATTTCCCCGTGCCCGACCGGCTCGATCGACAACTGGCGCGCCATGCCGAAGCTGCGCGCCTACAGCATCGAAGAGCAGCTCAGCTGGGACACGCTGCCCGAAGAGCTAACGCCCGAGCAACTGGCCGACCTGGCACCCGGCGCCGAGCTGCAGACCGCCGCGCCGGAGATTCCCGCCGCGTCGCCGCTGGCCGGCTCAGGCGAAGATGCCATCAACGGCGCCCGTTACGGCGCCACGGTGCCGCCTTGGTCCGCCGCGCATGCATACACCAACCTGTATGGCGCGAAGTCCGCCAACAAGACCATCACCGCTACCGTGACCGGCAATGTGCGCGTGACCGAAGTGGGCCGCGAATACGACACGCACCACATCGTGCTGGACTTTGGCGCGACCCCGTTCCCGGTGCTGGAAGGTCAGTCGATCGGCATCGTGCCGCCCGGCACCGACGCCGGCGGCCGCCCGCACCATGCCCGTCAGTACTCGATCGCCAGCCCGCGCAACGGCGAGCGTCCGGGCTACAACAACCTGTCGCTGACCATCAAGCGCGTGCTGCAGGACCATGACGGCAACCCGGTGCGTGGCGTGGCCTCCAACTACATGTGCGACCTCCAGGTCGGCGACAAGGTCGAAGTGATCGGCCCGTTCGGCGCCAGCTTCCTGATGCCCAACCACCCGCGCTCCAACATCGTGATGATCTGCACCGGCACCGGCAGCGCACCGATGCGCGCCATGACCGAATGGCGCCGGCGCCTGCGCAAGGCCGGCAAGTTCGACGGCGGCAAGCTGATGCTGTTCTTCGGCGCGCGCACGCAGGAGGATCTGCCTTATTTCGGCCCGCTGCAGAACCTGCCCAAGGATTTCATCGACATCAACCTGGCGTTCTCGCGTACGCCGGGGCAGCCCAAGCGCTATGTGCAGGACCTGATGCGCGAGCGCGCGGCGGACCTGGCAGCATTGCTGGCGAGTTCCGACACCTGCTTCTATGTGTGCGGGCTAAAGAGCATGGAAGAGGGCGTGGTGCTGGCGCTGAGGGACGTAGCGCAGCAGGCGGGGTTGCAATGGGAGGCGCTGGCTGAAGGGTTGAAGCGGGAGGGGCGGCTGCATCTGGAAACGTACTAGATGCAGCCGCGGGCGCGAACCGCTCAATCCGTATCCTGCTGCGCCTTGTGTTTCGATGCCATCTTGTCCTGCTGCGCCGGCGGCACGTTGTCGTAGTGGCTGAACTGGATGGTATAGCTGCCGTGGCCGCCGGTGATGCTGTTCAGCCGTGACTGGTAGTCGTTGAGCTCGGACAGCGGCACCTGGCCGGCCACCACCACGGCGTTGCCGACCGCGGTGCGCGTGCCGTGGACCTGGCCGCGCTTGGTGGAGAGGTCGCCGATGATGTCGCCCATGGCTGTGCCCGGCGCCGTCACCTCGATGTCGACGATCGGTTCCAGCACGCTGGGCCTGGCCTTGAGCACCGCATCGATGAAGGCCTTGCGCCCGGCGGTCGCGAACGCGACTTCCTTGGAATCGACCGGATGGCTCTTGCCGTCATACACGGTTACGCGCACGTCCTGCATCGGGAAGCCCGCCAGCGGGCCGCTGTCCAGCACCTGGCGGATGCCTTTTTCCACGGCGGGAATGAACTGGCCGGGAATCGCGCCGCCTTTTACCGCATCGACAAAGTCGAAGCCCTCGCCGCGCGACAGCGGCTCCACGCGCAGCATTACTTCACCGAACTGCCCGGCGCCGCCGGTCTGCTTCTTGTGCCGGTGATGGCCCTCGGCCTTGCCGCCGATGGTTTCGCGGTAGGCGATCTTGGGCGGGCGCGTCACCACCTCCAGCTTGTATTGCTCGGTCAGCCGCTCGAGCGCGCAGCGCAGGTGGAATTCGCCCAGGCCGAACACCACGGTCTCATTGGTGCCAACCGGATGCTCGACGCGCAGGCACGGGTCTTCCGCGCTGAGCTTGTGCAGCACTTCGGCCAGGCGCTGCTCGTTGCCGCGCCGCGCCGGTTCGATCGCCAGGCCGTAGATGGGGGTTGGAAACTCCAGCGGCGTCAGGTGGATATTGCCGTCCTCGGTGGCGTCGTGCAGCACGGCATCGAAGCCCAGTTCGTCGACCTTGGCCACCGCGCAGATATCGCCCGGGCCGGCCCGTGGGATCTCCTGGGTCTCCTTGCCCTGCAGCCGCAGCAGGTGCGCCACCTTGAACGGCTGGCGCCCGTCGCCGATATAGAGCTGGCTGTCGCGCGTGACTGTGCCCTGGTGGATGCGGAACACCGCCAGCTTGCCGACATAGGGGTCGATCACCACCTTGAAGACATGGGCCAGCACGTGCTTGTCAGGCACGGGCTCGGCGCGCACGGCCTTGCGGTGTTCGCTGCCATCGCCCGTATCGCGATAGAAAAGCGGCGGATTGCCTTCAGTCGGGTTGGGCAGCAGTTGCACGAACACGTCGAGCAGTTCCGTGATGCCGGCGCCGGTGGCGGCCGAGGTAAAGCAGATCGGCACCAGGTGGCCTTCGCGCAGCGCGCGCTCAAATGGCGCATGCAGCTGCTCCGGCGTGATCGCCTCGCCTTGTTCCAGGTACAGCTCCATCAGTTCGGGATCGATCTCGATCACCTGGTCGATCAGCGCATCGTGGGCGGCGGGAACAGATAAAAAATCCGACTCGCCGGCCGGATTGAAGAAGCAGTCCACCACCTGGCTGCCGTTGCCGGCAGGCAGGTTGATCGGCAGGCATTCCTTGCCAAAGGCCTCCTGGATATCCGCAAGCAGCGCGGGCAGGTCGACCTTGTCGCCGTCGATGCCGTTGACGATGATCATCCGGCACAGCTGGCGCGCCTGCGCCCACGCCATCGCGCGGCGCGTGGTCATCTCGATGCCGGTCTGGGCATTGATGACGATGGCGGCGGTTTCCACCGCCGCCAGCGCGCTGATGGCGAGGCCGGAGAAGTCGGGGTAACCGGGGGTGTCAAGCAGGTAGATGCGGGTGTCGCGGTAGTGCAGGTGGGCGGCGGCGGTGGTGAGCGAGCGTTTGTACTTGCGCTCGAGCGGGTCGCTGTCGCAGACCGTGGAACCGCGTTCGACGCTGCCGGGCGTGTGCAGGGCACCGCCCTTGTGCAACAGCGCTTCGACCAGCGAGGTCTTGCCGCATCCCGCGTGCCCTAGCAAGGCGACGGTGCGGATGGCATCGGGACTATCGTGCATGGTGGCTCTCGTCCGGCAATGGCTGTCCGGGAATTATTGGCCAAATTCGCCGGAAGCGACATACGCGGATGCCCGACTCGGTGCATTGCCTGACGCAAGATGGCCCGCAAGTGGCGAGGCCGGCGCTCGGCCGGCCTCGCTTCGCGTTTCGCACAGCTTGCCCGCATTGCAGCAAAGCGTGCGCTGCTGCGTTGCAGCAAGATCAGCGGCGCACGTCGTCGTGGTCGGTCGACACCGCCAGCGCCTGCCAGGCGGCCAGTTCGCTTTCCACCTTGCGGTTCTTCTCGGTGATGCGGTAGACCGTGTCCGAGCCCAGCGGCAGCCGCACCGGCGGGGTTTCGCTGTCGGCCAGGGTCAGCAGCGCTGCCGCCAGCTTGGCCGGGTCGCCGGGCTGCTGGTGGTTGGCCGAAGCCATGTGCTCGCGCATTGCCCCGACCGTATCGGCATATGCGGCGATCTCGGTGCGCACGCGCACCAGCGAGCTGGCATCGAGGAAGTCGGTGCGGAAGAAGCCCGGCTCGACCACGGTGGCGCGGATGCCCAGCGGCGACAGTTCCGCATCGAGCGCTTCGGTCAGGCCCTCCACCGCAAACTTGGTGGCGCCATAGACGCCCCAGCCGGGATACGCGGCGTAGCCACCGATCGACGAAATGTTGAGGATGCGGCCGCTGCGCTGACGGCGCATCTGCGGCAGCACCGCACGCGTCACGGTCAGCACGCCGAACACGTTGGTGGCGAACTGCTGCTCGACTTCCTGTGCGGAGGCCTCTTCGACCGCGCCGAGCAGGCCGTAGCCGGCGTTGTTGACCAGCACGTCGATGCGGCCGAAGCTGGCCACGGCGGCCTCGGCGGCGGCGATCGCCTGCGCTTCGTTGGTGACGTCCAGCGCCACGCCCAGCAGGTTGTCGTGCTCGCCCAGTGCGGCGGTGATGGTTTCCGGGCGGCGCGCGGTGGCGACGACCCGGTCGCCGCGTGCCAGCGCGGCACGGGTCAGTTCCAGGCCGAAGCCGCGCGAAGCGCCGGTGATGAACCAGACCTTGCTGGCAGCGTTGATGGCGGTGTTGGTGGTGTTGGCGGACATGGTGAATCTCCTTTCAGGGTGCTCGGTTTGACTGCGATGTCTGATGGCGGGGGCCACGGAGACCAATTTAGGCCGGCAACGCCCACAACACTAGGCGATGTAATCGCGTTTCAACGACAACCATTAGTTGTGAATGGAAGGCCGGCGCGTCGAGCCGACGAAATCGACATAGCCGAGCGCATGCGGAGCCAGTCCGCTCTTGCGCGCGGGGTGGACACGGTGAAGCTGTAGAGCACGCCCGTGCCGGGATGGCGACGGTCTCGTGCCCGTCCGCCAGTGGCGAGTCGGGCTGGCAGCGCCGGGAAGATCCACTCGCCGGTGGCGCGGTCGCGCGACGCGAGCAGTTGGGGACGGGTTCCGCGCTCCAGAGCGGATAGAGCTGGTCTGAGATCGCTGTTGGTTGGCCTTGGCGTAATGGTTGTCGTCGTCGGCTTGCGCGACAAACGATATTTCCGGCGTTTTCGGTTGAGAAGAATCAAGCGAAAGGGGAGGGAGGGCGTTTGCAGACGTGCTTTGGCGGCGGGGTGCTTGCTGCTGTCGTCGTTGCAAACAAGCGGTGGTGAAGCGGCTCAGGGCACGATCCCGACCAGGCGCGACAGCGATTGCTCCGCGCCCCGGCCCGCCTCCACCACGAAGTCGATGAAGCGCCGGACCCGCACCGGCATCTGGCTGCGATGCGGGTAGTACATGTACAAGCCGACATTGCTGCTGCTGTACCCCGGCAGGATCGCCTTCAGCCGCCCGCTCACGAGGTCGGCGTGGATCATGTAGGCGGGGAGCTGGCCGATGCCCATGCCGGCGCGCACCGCTTCGACCTCGGTTTCCACGTCATTGAAGCTCGCCACCGCAGGCACCTCCTGGTAGATCAGGTCGCCGTCCACCTGCAGCTCCCACGGCACCATGCGCCCGGTCGCGGGGCGGCGGAAGCCCGTGCACTGGTGCTGCAGCAAGTCGTCGAGGGTGGCCGGCTCACCGTGCCGAGCCAGGTAATCCGGCGCCGCGCAGATGACCAGCGGCAGGTCGCACAGCCGCCGCGCCACCAGGTTCTGGCCGGGGCTGGTGCCGACGCGGAAGCCGACGTCGATCTTGGCTTCCACAAGATCGGTGAAGAGGTCGCTCAGCACCACATCGAAGGTGATGCCGGGATATTGTTCGCGAAAGCCGCGCACCAGCGGGACCAGCACGCGGCTGCCGAGCGACGGCGGAGCGGTCAGGCGGATCAGACCGTCGTCGTCGCTCTTGCTGCTGCGGACCTGCTCTAGCGCTTCGTCAAGCTGGCGCATGCCCGGCGCGGCCAGCTCGAACAGGCGTGCGCCTTCTTCCGTCAGGCTGAGCTTGCGCGTGGTCCGGTGCAGCAGGCGCACGCCGAGATGATCCTCCAGCGTGCGCACGGCCTTGCTGGCCGCCTGCGGCGTGACGCCCGCTTCCACCGCGGCGCGGTGGAAGCTGCCGGCGCGTACCACGCCGAGGAAGAGGGTGAGGACACGGGCCTTGTCCATGACTGGCAACCAGAGGTTGGGAATGTGGCCATCATAATGCCAGCCGGTAGTACGAAAACAGCAAGGGCAGGCCAGTGCGCAGACTTTTGCTCGACCAGGTGCTCGACGCGGATCGGAAGCTCCCGCACGCGCTTTCCGGTTGCGTGGAACACGGCGTTGGTCACGGCCGGCGCCACGCCCACCAACGCGATTTCGGCTAATCCCTTGACGCCCAGTTCGTTCGTATGCGCATTCACCGGCTGGCCGTTCATGGCCTGTCCGGCGCCCGTCAGCTGCCTCGGCGATTTCATCCATTCCGACGACGCCTTGAACCCTTTGCCATGTGAACAATGTCCCACCACCCAAGGAGACAATCACATGACAAAGCATCCATTCGACCTGAGCGGCAAAGTGGCACTGGTGACCGGTGGCAACGGCGGCATCGGCCTGGGCATTGCCGAAGGGCTGGCCGCGGCCGGCGCCGATATCGCGATCTGGGGCACGAATGCCGCCAAGAACGCTGCCGCCGCCGACCGCCTGGCCCAGCATGGGCGCAAGGTGCATACCGAGCTTTGCGACGTTGGCGACGAGCAGGCGGTCGATGCTGCAATGCAGCGCACGGTGGCGGCGCTGGGGCGCATTAACGGCTGCTTTGCCAATGCCGGGGTGGGCAGCGGCAACAAGGGGCCGTTCGACCAGATGCCGACCGAGGCCTGGCGCAGGACCATGCGCGTCAACCTGGACGGTGCCTTCTTCACGCTGCGCGCCGCGGTGCGGCAGATGCTGGTGCAGGGCGAGGGCGGGGTACTGTGCAGTACGGCCTCGGTTGCAGCGATTGAAGGCGCGCCGCGCTCCGAGCACTATGCCGCCACCAAGGGCGGCGTGATTTCGATGATGCGGGGGCTGGCGGTGGAGTACGCGCGCAAGGGCATCCGCGCGCACTCGATCCTGCCGGGCTGGATCAAGACCGAGATGACCAGCGTGGCCCAGGGCAACGATGCCTTCCAGGAAATGGTGCACAAGCGCGTGCCGATGCGCCGCTGGGGCGAGGGCAGCGACTTCGCCGGGATTGCGGTGTACCTGATGAGCCCGGCTTCCGCATACCACACGGGGGACACCTTCGTGATCGACGGTGGCTATACGCTGTTCTGAGCCGGACGTCCGGCAGGCCTAACTGGCCAGACCCGGCCGCCGCCGACCCCATAGGCGCGCTCGTCCGGTTGCGGCCGAACGGTGGCGTGGCCGGTGAAGGCGCCAAAAGCCGGCAGGATGGCGCCATGCGGGCCGAACAGGAAACAGGGCAGGCGCAGGCTGTCTGCGCCTGCGCCGCGCAGGCGGCAGGCCGGATGCAGGTGGCCTGCCAGTACATAGCCCTGTGCAGAAGCACCGGGCATATGGCATAGCGCGAAGGGGCCCGCCACGGCGGGCTCGGTCACCACGGAGATGTCGAGGGACTCAGGCGGGTCGCCGGCGCGCGCGTCATGGTTGCCGCGCACCAGCGTGCAGCAGACCTGCGGCGGCAGGCGGTGACGCCAGTCGTCCAGCGCCCGTAGCACTGCCTGCGCACGGGCGGCACGCGCATGCAGGAAGTCGCCGAGGAAGACCAGCTCATCCACTGACAGCTGCCGGGTCAGCCGTGTCAACAGCGCCAGGTTGTCGCCGGTGGTGCCGTGCGGCACCGGCTGCCCCAGTGCGCGGAACGCCGCGGCCTTGCCGAAGCGGACATCCGCCACCATCAGCATGCCTGCCGCGGGCCACCAGATCGCATGCTCGGGCAGCAGCCACAGCGTCTCGCCGGCGGCCGTCACGGCGAAAGCGCCGTTCGCTTCCAATGTGCGGGCATCCGGGTTCATAGGAGCGGTAAGGGCTTTGAAGGTTTGCGCACGCGGCGCGGCTTGCGCGGCGTGCGCCCGGACGGGCCGGCGTGGTCGGCCATGCCAAATCGGGCGGCTTCGGCCAGCGCCTCGGCCGGCATGCTTTCCGCTTCGCCTGGCTCCGGACCTGCCGCCAGTTCCAGGTCGGCCAGCATGCGGGCGATGCGGTCGGCCAGCTTCTCGGTGCTCAGCTTCTCGCGCAGGAACTCCACCACCAGCGGGAACGACAGCGGCGTGGGCCGCTTCAGGTCATGCAGGTCGAGCTTCAGCGCCGACAGGCGCTCCAGCGTATCGGCGAGCCGGTGCGCATCCAGCTCCTGCGTCAGCACCTCGCGCTCGGCCTGGCCCAGCAGCAGGTTGCGGGGGGCGTGCTTGCGGAACACCTCGTAGAACAGGCTCGACGACGCCTGCAACTGGCGCGCGCTCTTGGGTGCGCCGGGATAGCCCTGGAAGATCAGCCCGGCAATGCGCGCGATCTCGCGGAAGCGCCGCGCAGCAGGCCGTGCAGGATGCGCTGGGCCTTGCCGAAGGTGTAGGCGTGGACGATGCTGGCGCGGCCGGCCTGCGCGTTGGTTTGCCACCAGTGGAAGATCTCCGCCATCAATGCGGCCTGCGGTGGCCAGCGGTAGATCGGCAGGCCAAAGGTGCTTTCGGTGATGAAGGTACCGCACGGCACCGGCTCGAACGGGTCGCAGGTGCCGTCGGCTTCGAGCTTGTAGTCGCCGGAGGCGACCCAGACCTGCCCGCCGTACTCGATGCGCACCTTGGCCGAGCCGAGCACATGTCCTGCGGGATGCAAGCTCAGCGTGACGCCGTGGTGGCGGATGCGCTTGCCGTAGGGCTGGGTATTGAGGTCGATGCCGGGCAGGCGCGCCAGCAGCACGCCGCGGCCCGGTTCCGCGCACAGGTAATGGGCGTGGCCGAAACGGGCGTGGTCAGAGTGGGCATGGGTAATGACGGCGCGCTCGACCGGGCGCCAGGGATCGATATGGAAGTCGCCCGGCGGGCAATACAGGCCCTCCGGGCGGGCGACGATCAGGTCGCCGGCATGGGAAGGCTTGGGCGATAGCGGCCGGGGTAGGGCCAAGCGTGCCTCCTGATGCACTGCGGCCGGTGCGCGGCCGCGATGCTCCCGGGGCGGGAGACCTGGGAATCATACTGCTGCGTTGCGCTGGCTGGGGAGGCGGTGGGGTCCGGTTTGGGTGTCGGTGGGGGGCCGACAAGGATGGGAGGCGAAGGCCTGCTATCGCGTTGCCGGCGTCCTCGATGCAGCCGCCCGACCACATTCCTCAAAGCACGTCATCCTTCAAGTGATACCAGTGGTACAGCACGCGCTGCCCCATCCTCCGGAACGGCGCGAACATCTGCGATTCCACCATCTCGCGCACGTTCGGGAACGGCAGCGGCGAGCGGAAGATCGGCAGTTCCGGCAGCGCGGCAGCTTTGCCGGCAATCAACGCCGCCAGCCGCTTGCCGGCCTGCGCGGAGTACATCACGCCATTGCCGCCATAGCCCATGGCGTAGTAGATCGACTGGGCCGGATCCGGCTGGGTGATGCGCGGCATCATGTCGTGGCTGACATCGACCCAGCCCCACCATGAGTAATCGACCTGGATCCCCTGCAGCGCTGGGAATTTGCGGTACATGTCGCCGATCAGCTTGTGCTTGTACTGCTCCTGCGGCGCGTCGTTGCCGGTGATGGCGCTGCGGCTGCCGATCTGCAGGCGGCCGTCTGGCATCAGGCGGTAGTAGTGGCGCAGGATGCGGGTGTCGGTGATGACCTGCGTGGTGCGGAAGTTGCACGCGGCCAGTTCGCTGGCCGTGAGCGGGCGCGTGACGATGGAGTTCGACAGGATCGGAAACAGCCGGTTCTTGAGCTCGCGGTGCAGCGTCTGCGAGGTATAGCCGCCGGTGGCCACACCCACCGCGCGGGCGCGCACGATGCCGCCGGGGGTGCGCAGGTAGTGCACGCCGTTGCGCGTTTCCCAGCCGGTCACCGGGCTGGACGGATGCACCTTGGCGCCCAGCTCGCGCGCGCGGCGCAGGTAGCCGAAGGCGAGCTTGCCGGCGTGGATGCCGATGCCTTCGGGCTCATGCATGGCGCCGGCGGCTTCCTTGTCGTCGACATACTCGCGCCGCACGGTGTCGGCGTCCATGATCCGTGCGTCGTACTTGAAGACTTCGCGCAGGAGCTTGGCCTCCTTCTCCAGCGCCGGCATCACCTTGGCGCGGTGCGCGATATACAGGTGGCCGCCCGGCTGCGGGTCACAGTTGATGTCCTTGATCAGGCCCTTGAAGGTCTCCATGCCGTCGCAGACTTCCTCATGCAGGCGCAGCGCGGTATCCAGGCCGTAGCGCTGGATCCACTGCGAGCGCTTGAGCCGCCCGGACGCGCATTGCGCCTGGCCGCCGTTGCGCGTGCTGCAGCCCCAGCTGACGCGGTTGGCTTCGAGCACGGTGGCCTTGATGCCGTATTCCTGTGCCAGGAAGATGGCGCAGGTCAGGCCAGTGAAGCCCGAGCCGATGATCGCCACATCCACGTCGATGTCGTGCGTGATCGGGCCGTCGTCGGCGGGCGGCTCGCCCGCGGTGCCGATCCAGTAGGTGGGCGCGTACTCGCGGCCGTGGCCGGGGTTGGGGGTGTGCAGCGGGTCGTAGGCGGGGTCGTACGGGCGGGCGGGAGCGGTGGACTGCTCGCCGGCAAGGAGGCTGCGGGGGGCTACGGCTTGCATGGCGCGTCTCCTCGGTCAGGCTGCGGGCGCTACGACGGGCGGGCGATCCTTGCGGTACGCGTTCTTGACCGCGATCTTGCCGTCGCGGAAGGTGAAGACGTCCACCATGCGCGCCTCGATGCGGGCGCCGTCGGCACGGGTGCCGCGGAAGGTGGATTCGCTCACGCCGCGGTCGCCCACGACGAAGTGCTCGCCATCGACCCACTGTGCGTCGGGGAAGGTCTGCCAGGCCAGCTGGAAGCCTTCGCGCACCGCGTCGCGGCCGATATAGCTGCGGCCCAGCAGATCGGGCCCGGCCACGCCGTGGAAGGCGCAGTCATCGGCCATGAAGCTCATCAGGGCCTCGATGTCGTGGCGGTTCCAGGCGTCGTTGAAGGCCTGCAGCAGTTCGATGCCGGCGGCGGTGTTGTCCTTGGACATGGGTTGGTCTCCTGAGTGTTGTCTGCCGGTCCGTGGGGAACCGGCCATGACTCGAGGATAGGGAAGCCGTGCGCGGCGCTGTAGCGCCAGTTCGGGACAATCGCTTGGGCCAGCGGCGGCAGACACCGCCGCGGGCAGGCTCAGGCCGCGGGACGGACCCGGGAAGTGACGGCGGCGATGGTTGTGGCGCCGCTGGCGGTGGCCTGCAGTTCACGCGCCACGCCCGCCAGCACGCGGATGCCGGGCTCGATGCGGTCCAGCGAGATCGACGAGTAGCCCAGCCTGAAGCCGTTGCGCGGCGCGGGCTCGGCCATGAAGAAGACGCTGCCGGGCTCGATCAGCACACCCTGCAGCTCGGCCAGCCGCGCCAGCGCATCGGCATCGAGCCAGGACGGCCCCTCGATCCAGCATGAGGCGCCGCCGGCGATCGGCACCGCGCGGAAGTCAGGCATATGCGTGGCCAGCGCCGCCAGCACGGCTTCGGCGCGCTCGCGGTGCGCGGCCGCCAGCCGGCGCAGGTGCGCGTCATAGTGGCCCAGCGACAGGAACAGCGAGAACGCGCGCTGGATATACGCCGACGGATGCCGCAGCATCAGCCGCCGCGCGCCGCGCAGTTCGGCGATCAGCGCCGCCGGCCCGACGATATAGCCGATGCGCAGCCCCGGCGCCAGGCTCTTGGACAGGCTGCCGACATAGATCACGCGGTTGCTGCGGTCCAGGCTCTTGAGCGTGGGGGTGGGGTCGCCTTCGAAGCGGCTTTCGCTTTCGTAGTCGTCCTCGATCAGCACGAAGTCAGCTTCCTCGGCCTGGCGCAGCAGGGCCTGGCGGCGCGCCAGCGGCATGGTCACGGTGGTCGGGCACTGGTGGCCCGGGGTCACGTAGACGTAGTCGCAGGCGCGTTGCGCGTCAGACAGGGTCAGGCCGTCGCCGTCGACCGGCAGCGGCACCAGGTGGGAGGTGTGCGAGCCAAAGATATTGCGTGCGTCCGGATAGCCGGGGTCCTCGATGCCCACCGGCGTGTCGGGGCTGACCAGCAGGTCGGCCAGCAGGTACAGCGCCTGCTGCGCGCCCACGGTCACCACGATCTCGTCGGCGCCGGCCCACACGCCGCGGCGCGGCAGCACGCGGGTGCGGATCTGCTGCACCAGCGATTCGTCGTCGCGCAGGATCATGTCCTGGGCCCAGTCGTGGATGTCGAGCACGCTGAGCGCCTTCAGGCAGCATTCGCGCCAGTCCGCGGTGGGGAACAGCACCGGGTCGTACTGGCCGTAGATGAAGGGGTAGGGGTAGTCGCGCCAGTTGGCGCGCTTGACGATATTGCGCTGCTGCGTGGGGCGGAACACAAAGCGCCGCTCCCAGTCGGGCTCGCCCGAGCGGGCGGGCACCGCCTCGCCGCGCAGCGAGGCCACGCCGCTCACGCGCGTGCCCAGGATCTCCGGGTTGACGAAGTAGCCGCTGCGCTCGCGCGCCACCAGGTAGCCTTCATCGACCAGCTGCTGGTAGGCCAGCACCACCGTGTTGCGCGCCACGCGCAGCTGCGCCGACAGCTCGCGGCTGCTGGGCAGCGGCTCGCCCTGCGGCAGCTGCTCGTCAAGGATGGCCGAGACCAGCATCTGGCGGATCTTGCCCTGCAGGCTCAGGCCCGAGTGGGCATGCTGCTGGAACAGCTGGGACCAGAGGGTGGTGGGAGACTTCAGGCTCATGGGGCGGGGGCGTTGCCTAGACGGCGAAGCGCGCCAGCATACCGCCCCGGCGCGCCACGTCAGTCATGGTCAGTCATCAATACTCATGCAGGTCCGGGCGCGGCATCTCCGCCAGCGGCACTACCGGATCCACGCTACCGCGAAACAGTTGCCGCGCGGCGTAGGCCACCAGCAGGATGCCCAGGCTCACCACACCCAGCGCAAGCGGCGTGCGCTGGTCGGGGATGAAGGCCATCGCCACCACGATACCGATCATGCCGACGATCGCCAGGTAGGTGAGGTACGGGTAGCACCACATGCGCACGCGCAGCTGGCCCGGCGCTTCGCGCTCCAGGCGGGAACGCAGGCGCAGCTGCGAGATCGCGATCAGGATGTAGACGAAGATCGCCACCGTGCCGTACGAGTTCACCAGGAAGGCAAACACCGTATCAGGCGAGACATAGGACATCACCACCGCACCGTAGCCGAACAGGGTCGCCACCAGGATGGCGCGCACCGGCACGCCGTTGCGGCTCACGCGGGCCAGCGACTTGGGGGCGTCGCCACGGCGGGTCAGCGCGAACAGCATGCGCGACGAGGCATAGAGGCCCGAGTTGAGCGCCGACAGCACCGCGGTCAGCACGATCGCGTTCATGATCTGCGCGGCCGCCGGCACGCCCATCACGTTCAGCGCGCTGACGTACGGCGTGGCGATGCTGGAGGAGTCCCACGGCACCAGGCAGACCACCAGCAGGATCGAGCCCACATAGAACACCAGCACGCGCGTGATCACCGAGCTGGTGGCCTTGGCCACGGCCTTCTGCGGCTCGGCGGTCTCGGCAGCGGCGATGGTGACGATCTCGGCGCCAAAGTAGAAGCCGGTGGCGGCTACCGCGCCGGTCAGCACCGGGACAATGCCGTGCGGCATGAAGCCGCCGTTGGCGGTCAGGTTGGCCACCTGCATGCCATGGGAGCCCGGGGCCAGGCCCAGCACATAGACGCCGGCGACGAACAGGAACACCATGATCGCGGCGACCTTGATCGATGCGAACCAGAACTCGAACTCGCCGAAGGACTTGACCGACACCAGGTTGGTCAGCGTCAGCATCACCAGCAGCACCAGGCTGATGATCCAGTTGGGCACGTCGGGCAGCCAGTAGCGCACCAGGTCGGCACCGGCCACGGCTTCCAGCGCCACCACGATGACCCAGAAATACCAGTACATCCAGCCGGTCAGGAAGCCGGCCAGGTTGCCCACCGCCGGGCGGTCGCGCCAGGCTTCGCGTGCATACTCATAGAAACCGCCGCTGCCAGGCATGGCGCAGGCCATCTCGCCCAGCATGCGCATCACCAGCACCACCAGCAGGCCGGTGATCAGGAAGGAAAGGACCGCGGCGGGGCCGGCGGACTTGATGACGACGCCGCTGCCGACAAAGAGGCCCGCGCCGATCACGCCACCCAGCGCGATCATGGTCATGTGGCGTTGCTTCAGGCCGTGGGATAGCCCGTTGCCGGACTCTGGTTGTTGGATCATGTTGTGTCTCCTGTGCTGCGCTTGCTGTCGGTACTGCGTCGCAGCCAGTACAGCGTTTAAGGCAGGCGCCACGGCTTCTCTTCGGTATAGGCGGCAGGGCAGTAATTGCCAGCCTGGGGCCGTGGTCGGTCAGTATTTGCAATCCCGGGGAGGGAAGGCCTATCCGTACATGTCGACTTGTCTCCGGTGATCGCTTAAAAAATTGGAACCATAAGTTCCGAAAAATTGTTCTTTCACTGGAATGTAGGCCGTTCGCGGGGGAAGGTCAACCAGAAGTTTCGATAATTGATATGATTTGACTCTGAAAATGAAACTTACCTATGATGGAGCCAGGCATGAACGATATGCGCCTCGCCAAAAGTGACGCCAAGCCGGATGGAGACACGCCGGCACTGCGTTTGTTCGGCCTGCTCGAAGTCATCGCGGAGAAGGACCAGTCCTTCAACCTGCAGGCGCTGGTGGAAGAAACCGGACTGCCCAAGCCCACGCTGCACCGCATGCTGCAGCAGCTCGAGGCCGCGGGCCTGATCCAGCGCAACGGCGACGGGCGGCAATACGGCACCGGCCTGCGGCTGCGCCGGCTGGCGGAGAACCTGTTGCTCAACAGCACCTCGCACGGCGCGCGCCACATGGTGTTGCGCCGGCTGGTGGAAGAGGTGGGCGAGAGCTGCAACCTGACCGCGTTCTCCGGCGGCGAGGTGCTGTACCTGGACCGCGTGGAAACGGCGGCGCCGCTGCGCTTCTACCTGCATCCGGGCTCGCGCGTGCCGGCGCACTGCTCGGCCACGGGCAAGCTGTTCCTGGCGCAGCTGGCGCCGGCGCAGCGCCAGCGGCTGCTGGCCAACGTGGAGCTGGAACGCTACACGCAGAACACGCTGACCGACCACGCGCAGCTGGAAGCCGAACTGGAGCGCGTGAAGCGCGACGGCTACGCGATGGACGATGAAGAGTTCCTGCCGGGGCTGGTCTGCATCGGCGTGCTGGTGCCGGCCGTGGACGGCGGCAAGTCCAACCTGGGGCTGGCGCTGCAGGCCCCGGTGATGCGCGTGACGCGCGACAAGGTGCTGCAGTTGCTGCCCGCGCTGCAGCGTGCGGCGGGCGCGCTGGCGGCGATCGAGGCCGACAGCGCCGGCAACTGGCAGGGCGGCGCGGAAGAGGACGAATAGCGCGCACGGCGTCACGCGGATTGCTCCGCTTGCCGCAGTGCCGATGGCATGGCAGCAAGCAACAAGGAGCATGAGGTGACGCAAGACCAGTTTGGCAAGCCGGACCGGATGATTCCGGTGCGCAGCGCGTTCGGCATCGATTCCGGCCTGATGGTGCCGGCCTTCAGCCAGCGCGACGACCACGTGCCGGAGATCGATCCGGCCTACCGCTTCCAGCCCGAGGTGACGCTGGCAATCCTGTCCGGCTTCATGCGCGACCGGCGAGTGATGGTGCAGGGCCTGCACGGCAGCGGCAAGTCGACCCATATCGAGCAAGTCGCCGCGCGGCTGAACTGGCCTTGCGTGCGCGTCAACCTGGACGGGCATATCAGCCGGCTGGACCTGGTCGGCAAGGACGCCATCGTTATCCGCGACGGGCGCCAGGTCACCGAATTCCAGGAAGGCATCGTGCCGTGGGCGCTACAGCGCCCGGTGGCGCTGATCTTCGATGAATACGACGCAGGCCGGCCCGATGTGATGTTCGTGATCCAGCGCATCCTGGAGCGCGACGGCAAGTTCACGCTGCTGGACCAGAACCGCGTGATCCGCCCGCATCCGTCTTTCCGCTTGTTTGCGACCTCCAATACCGTCGGCCTGGGCAACGTCAACGGCCTCTACCACGGCACCCAGCTGCTCAACCACGCGCAGATCGACCGCTGGAACGTGGTCGCCACGCTGGACTACCTGCCGCATGAAGAGGAGGCCGGCATCGTGCTGGCGCGCGTGCCGGAGCTGGACCACGACGCCGGGCGCGCGCTGGTCGATGCGATGGTGGCGCTGGCCGGCCTCACGCGCCGCGGGTTTGCCGCCGGCGATGTGTCGGCGCTGATGTCGCCGCGTACGGTGATCAGCTGGGCCGAGAACTGCCAGATCTTCCGCGACCCCGCGCTCGCCTTCCGCCTGACCTTCCTGAACAAGTGCGACGAGGCCGAGCGGCCGGTGGTGGCCGAGTACTACCAGCGTTGCTTCGGCCACCTGCCGGGTGAGGCCGCCGGCGTGAGCGCCGAGTCGGAGCCCGCGCGATGAGTGCGGCCACGGTCGCGCAGCAGTTGCGCCGGCGCCAGTGGCAGGATGCGCTGTCCGGTGCCGCGGTGCGCGCGATCACCGGCGATGCGGCGCTGCATTTCCGCGACGGCCAGCTCTGGCGCGCGATGCGCCCGGTGCCGCAGCATGCGCCGCACTTGCGCACGGACCTGGAAACCGACACCGCCACCTGCCTGCGCGGCGCGGCCGATGGTGCCGCGCTGCGCCAGGCGCATTCCGACGCCGCGCTGCATCGGCAACTGTGCCCGGCCGATCCGGTCGAGCGCCTGGTCTTCGAACTGCTGGAGCAGCTGCGTTGCGAGACCCGCCTGCCGCGCGGCATGGCCGGCGTGGCGGCTAACCTGCGCCACCGCTTCATGGCGTGGTCGCGGGCCTTCCATCGCTCCGGGCTGACCGAGGGGCATCTCGGCATCCTGCTCTATACCGTGGCGCAGGTGTCGTGGTCGCGCCTGACGGGGGAGCCGGTGCTGGAAGAGACCGAAGACCTGATCGAGGCCACGCGCGCCGCCATCGTGCCGGTGCTCGGCACCTCGCTGGCCGGCCTGCGCGCGCAACGCCACGACCAGGCCGCCTACGCCGCGCACGCACTGGCGCTGGCGCGCGCGGTGGCGCAGATGATCCGTACCGAAGCCCCGCTTGCCGGCGAAGACGACGACAACTCAGCCTCGGCCGCGCGCGCCGGGTTTGCGCTGTGGCTGGATTTCGACGAACCGCCTGCGGAAGACTTTGCACTGGCCGACAGCGGCCACAGCCGCGTGCTGGCTGACGCCACCGACGGTTACCGCGTCTTCACCGCCCGCTACGACCGCGAAGTGCGCGCCGCCACGCTGGTGCGCCGCGCCTTGCTGGACGAGTACCGCACGCGGCTCGACGCACGCATCGCGCGCGCGGGCGTGAACGTCGCCCGGCTGGCGCGCCGGCTGCGCGCCGCGCTGTCGCAGCCGCGCGTGGACGGCTGGTCCTTCGGCGAGGAAAGCGGCCGCATCGACGGCCGCCGCCTGGCGCAACTGGTCAGCTCCCCCGCCGAGCGCCGGCTCTTCCGCCTGGAAGCGCACAAGGCCCATGCCGACTGCGTGGTCGCCTTCCTGATCGATTGTTCGGGCTCCATGAAGGCGCAGGCCGAGCCGCTTACGCTGCTGATCGACATGCTCACCCGCGCGCTCGACCAGGCCGGCGTGGCCACCGAGGTGCTCGGCTTCACCACCAACGCCTGGAACGGCGGCCGCGCCCGCGCCGACTGGCTCGCGCGCGGCCGCCCGCAGCACCCTGGCCGGCTCAACGAGACCTGCCATATGGTGTTCAAGGACGCGCAGCGCAGCTGGCGGCGCGCGCGCACCGACATCGCCGCGCTGCTCAAGGCCGACCTGTTCCGCGAAGGCGTGGACGGCGAGGCGGTGGAGTGGGCATGCGCGCGGCTGCACGCCACCGGCAAGGTGCGCCGCATCCTGGTGGTGGTGTCCGACGGCAGCCCCATGGATACCGCGACCGGGCAGGCCAACGACGCTTGCTACCTGGACAACCACCTGAAGGCCGTGGTGGCGCGGCACGAGGCGCTGCGGGATGTGGAAGTGCTGGGGCTGGGGGTGGGGCTGGATTTGAGCCCCTACTACCGGCACACGCTGGCGCTGGACCTGTCGCAGCCGGTGGATATGGCGATGCTGGATGAGGTGGCGGGGCTGGTGGGGGCGAGAAGACGCTGAGGGGCGGTGAGGGCGCGGACACGCATCAGTGTGCGCTGTCCGATATTTCGCGATGTACGCGTAACGTGTACATCGCACGGAACACGTACAGCGGCAGCCGCCGTTACATCACCCACCCCACCACCGCCGGCAGCATCAGGCTGACCCCGATCCCGATCAGCACGCCAAACGCAAGGCGTCGCGTCGTCATCGGCGAGAACGGCGGCGGGAAACGCCGCCCCAGCAGCGTGGCGATCACCACCACCGGCACGGCGATGGCGGCCTGCATGCACACGGCGGCATCGAGCTGCCCCTGCCAGGCCGAGAACAGCGTGCGCACGGTTGAGGTCACGGTAAAGACCAGGATCAGCGCGCAACGGATTTCAACCGGCTTCATCGGCTGCCGGTAGAACTGGAAAATCAGTGGCGGGCCAGAGACACCGAACATGCCGCTCAGCAGTCCGCCGAAGACCCCGCTCATGAAGAAGGTGCCATCACCGGAGCGTTGCGCCAGCGGCGCGGGCTTGAGTGCGGCGCTGAGGCCGCCATACAGGATCACGGCGCCCAGCAGCAGTTGCAGCAGGGTGGCTGCGCTGGAACTCAGGTACTCCAGCACCAGCACGCCGACCACTACCGACGGCAGGATGCCGATGGCTGCCGCGGCGACGGCGCGCCAGTCGATATGCTGCAGCTTGCCTGGCAGCGCGCAGGCGCTGTTGGCCAGCGTGACCAGGCTCACCACCGCGGCCACGGTGGCCACGGGCGCCAGCCCCAGTCCGCTGGTGACGCCCATCACGATCATGCCAAGGCCAAAGCCGGTCACCGTCTGGAAATAGGTGCCGGCACCGAGCAGGGCCTGCAGGCCCAGCAGCGGCAACAACAGTTCTGCTTTCATGCCGCCGCCTGCTCGCCCTTGCCGGCCTGTTCCGCGGTGGCTTGCGCCTGGACCACGGTGACGGCGATGACGTGGAACACATCGTCCGCGCTGCAGCCGCGCGAGAGGTCGTTGGCGGGCTTGTTCAGCCCCTGCAGCATCGGCCCGATGGCCTTGGCGCCACCGACCCGCTCGGCCAGCTTGTAGCCGATATTGCCGGCTTCCAGGCTGGGGAACACCAGCACGTTGGCGTGGCCGTTCACCTGCGAATGCGCGACCTTGCGCGCGGCGATCTCGGCGACGATGGCGGCGTCGAGCTGCACGTCGCCATCGATGGCCAGGCCCGGGCGTTGCGCGCGCACGCGCTCGGTGGCTGCCACCACCTTGTCCACCGCCGCATGGCTGGCGCTGCCGCTGGTCGAGAACGACAGCATGGCCACGCGCGGCTCTTCCATCAGCAAGGTGCGTGCGCTGTCGGCCGCGGCCATGGCGATATCGGCAAGCGCATCGGCATCCGGATCCACCACCAGCCCGCAGTCGGAGAAGATCAGCCCGCCCTTGAGCGTGTGGAAAGGCTCGCACAGCATCATCAGGAAGAAGCTCGACACCAGCCGGAAGCCGGGTGCCAGCCCGATCAGCTGGATCGCGTTGCGCACCACGTCGGCGGTGGTGTGGTCGGCGCCCGCCACCGAACCGTCGGCGTGTCCGAGCCGCACCATCAGGTTGGCGAAGCACAGCGGATCGAGCACCGCGCGCTTGGCTTCATCGAGCGTCATGCCCTTCTTCTGGCGCAGCGCAAAGAGTTGCTGCGCGAACGAGGGCGTGAGCGCCGAGGTCGATGGATCGACCAGCGTCATGCCGTCCAGCCCGATGCCGTGGATGGCCGCGGCGGCGTTGATCTGGCGCGTGTTGCCGACCAGCACGATGCGCGCGATGCCTTCCTGCGTCGCGCGCTGCGCGGCCTGCAGGATGCGCGGGTCTTCGGCCTCGCACAGCACGATGCGGCGAGGCGCGGCGCGGGCGCGGTCGATGATGCGGAGGATGGCTTTCATGGTCGGATGGTTTCAGAAACGGAAAAAAGGGCCGGAGCCCTTGTCATGCTTGCGGTTTGCTCCCCTCTCCCGCTTGCGGGAGAGGGGCAGGGGGTGAGGGCAGGCGGTGGCATGCCACCAGGCGGAACTTCGTGGAGATCCCCGCCCTCACCCCAACCCTCTCCCGCAAGCGGGAGAGGGAGCAAACCGATTGCAAGCGGGGCGCCTGTACAGGCTCAGACTCAGACGTAGTCCTTGTACTTGTCCAGGTAACGCACCGGCTTGGCCAGCGCATCGCGGCGGAACGGGTCGCCCAGTTCACGCGTGCACATGATCTCGATGATCGTGGTCTTGCCATGATTCATCTGCAGGTCGATGGCGCGCTTCAGGGCCGGGCCGACATCTTCCAGCCGATCCACCACGATGCCTTCCGCACCCATCGCCTTGGCGATTTCGGCAAAGCTCTGGTTGTCCAGCTCGCCTGCGACAAAGCGGCGGTTGTAGAAGTCCACCTGGTTCTTCTTCTCCGCGCCCCACTGGCGGTTGTGGAACACCACCGCGGTCACCGGGATGTTGTGGCGCACGCAGGTCATGGTTTCCATCAGGCTCATGCCCCAGGCGCCGTCACCGGCGTACGACACGGCCGGGCGGTGCGGTGCCGCGACCTTGGCGCCGATGATGGTCGGGAAGGCGTAGCCGCAGTTGCCCCAGCTCATCGCCGCGAAGAAGCTGCGCGGCTTCTCGAAGCGCAGGTAGCTGTTGGCCACCGAGTTGATGTTGCCGATGTCGGTGGACACCATCACGTCTTCCGGCATGGCCTTTTCCAGCTCGCGCAGCACCTGGCGCGGATGCAGGTAGTGGCCGCCGGTGGGCGTGCGCTCCTGCTTCTGCTCTTCGATCATGTCCAGGCTGTACGGGTCGCGCTCATGGGTCCAGTCGTCCAGCTCCTTCTCCCACGCGGCCTTTTCGTTGGCGATTTCGGTGGCGCGGGCCTCGCGGCTGGCATCGCAGGCCAGCGTGCGGCCGGCCAGGCGCTGGCTCAGCGCGACCGCGGCGGCCTTGGCGTCGCCGCAGATGCCGACCGAGATCTTCTTCACCAGGCCCAGCATCTTGTGGTCGGCGTCGATCTGGATGATCTTGGCGTTCTTGGGCCAGTAGTCCATGCCGTGCTGCGGCAGCGTGCCGAACGGCCCCAGGCGCGAGCCCAGCGCGATCACCACGTCGGCGCGCGAGATCAGCTTCATCGCCGCCTTCGAACCCTGGTAGCCCAGCGGGCCGCACCACAGCGGGTGGCTGGCCGGGAACGAGTCGTTGTGCAGGTAGCTGTTGACCACCGGCGCGCCCAGGCGCTCGGCCAGGGCCTTGCACTCTTCGATCGCATCGGCCATCACCACGCCGCCGCCCGAGATGATCACCGGGAACTTGGCGTTGGCCAGCAGCTCGGCCGCATCGTTCAGGCTCTGCTCGCCGCCGGGGCCGCGGTCGAGGCGGCGCGGCTGCGGGATCTCGACGTTGACCTTGCCGTAGAAGTGGTCACGCGGGATGTTCAGCTGGGTCGGGCCCATTTCCGCGGTGGCGCGGTCGAAGCAGCGGGCGGTGAACTCGGCCATGCGGGCCGGGTTGGTGACGTGGCCCTGGTACTTGGTGAACTCCTGGAACATCGGCAACTGGTTGGCTTCCTGGAAGCCGCCCAGGCCGATGCCCATGGTGCCGGCCTCGGGCGTGACGATCACCACCGGGCTGTGGGCCCAGTAGGCAGCGGCGATCGAGGTCACGCAGTTGGAGATGCCGGGGCCGTTCTGGCCGATCACCACACCGTGGCGGCCCGACACGCGGGCGTAGCCGTCGGCCATGTGGCCGGCGCCTTGTTCGTGCACCACCGGGATCAGGCGGATGCCCGCCGGCGCGAAGATGTCCATCGCATCCATGAAGGCCGAGCCCATGATGCCGAACATGTCGGTCACGCCGTTGGCGGCCAGCGTTTCAACGAAGGCTTCCGACGGGGTCATGGTCTGCGGGCCGGCCGGGACCTGGCTCTCCTTCGCGGCGGCCGAGCCACCGGAAACGGCGGGATTCGAGGTGGTATCGAGGTCGCGCATGGCGTTGTCTCCTGATGAGGGTCTTATAAAGTGGAACAGGACGTTCCGGAAAATTGCTTGTTGGGGGAAATGTAGGCGGAAGACTTCGGCTGGTCAATAGGAAGTTTTGGTTTACGGAATGAAATTGATGAAAAATTGAGACAAGATGCGGTTTTGAGTGCCTTGTACGGCATTTATAGGGGTCGGTTGGCCGTTCCAGAGCGGCGACGGAAGGTGCGCCGCGGGCGAGGGCTCACCTGCGGTGGAGGAAACAAGGGGGAGGAGGGGCAGGCGTGCGGCACTCGGATGGCTGCGTGCCGGCCTGGGGGGCGGTTCAGTGAATGAAACCGCCCTTGACGAAGCGCACCGGCTCGGCGTCCATGCGCAGGAGCAGCGCAGTCAGCCCGTCAGCCGCGGGTGACGGCGCGCGCTGTGCGCCGGCGTCCGGTCCCGAGACGCAGACCAGGTCTGCGTCGGACCATTGCCGCCCCGGCGTGCCGCGGGCGCGCAGCCAGCCGCCGCGGTCGGCCAGCAGCTGGGTGCCGGCCAGGCGCGAAGGCGATTGCCCGGCGATTGCCGCCACGGCCTGCCAGGCATGTGAGGAAACCGCGGTGCAGCCGGCACGGAAGCGCGGCACCTGCGCCGGCGGTTGCCCGTCGGGGGTGACCAGCACGGTCAGGAAGCGGGGATCCTCGAACGGCAACGATGCCGTCCCGTCCACCGCCACCAGCCGCACGCGCTGGTCGCCGCGCCATTGCGACAGCGCCAGCGGCGCGGCATTGGCGCAGCGGATTGCCATCTCCGGCAGCCGCAACGGCACCGGCCAGTTGCCCTCGGCACCACCGCCGGCCGACAGCGCTTTCATGTAGTCGATCACAGCCCAGGCCTCGCCGAGGCCGAGCACATTGCCGAAGGCGGGCATGGTGGGCTGGCCGTGACGGTCGCGCATGCCGGCCAGCACATGCCAGAACAGTTCGCCATCGGCGCGGCGTGCCAGCAGCGGGCTGACCAGCGTGGGCGGCCACTGCGCCAGGCTGGCGGCCAGCGGGCCTTCTCCGCGCCCGTCCGCGCCGTGGCAGCTGGCGCAATGCTGCGCATAGACCCGGGCGCCGAGCGCGATGGCATCGACGGAGAAGCGGGTAGGGCTGGCGTGGAAGCTGGTCGGCGCGGCTGGCACCAACAGCAGCGCTGCGCCGGGCCAGGGAGCCGCCACCAGGGCGAGCGCACCGGCGGCAAGCAATATGCCGCGCTGGCGTCGCCATGCCAGCGCGGCGGTAATGGCCAGCACGGCAAAGACAAGCGCGCACAGGCTCAGGCCGACCTGGCGCGCGAGGCCCAGGTCGATCAGCAGGGTTTCGCCCGCCACGCGCCGTGCCCACGGCCAGGCTGGCTGGCCGTGGCTGTCGCCGGTCAGGCCAAGGGCATGCCATAGCGACAACAGGGCCAGCTGGCATTTCTCGATCAGAACCAGCAATGCATTGAGCCATGCCTGCGGCGGCGAGCCGTTCATCTGGCGGCCCGCGAGGCGGAGCGCAACGCCATTACCAGCTCGCGTCCAGCCCCAGGTGGCGCAGCGCTTCGTGCCGCAGCCCGGTCAGCCGCGGATCGCCGCGATGGCGCGGGTAGGGCAGGTCGACCCGGATCTCTGCCGTGATGTGTGCCGGACGCTGGCTGAAGATGATCACGCGCTGCGCCAGGAACAGCGCTTCCTCCACGTCGTGCGTGACCAGCAGCGCCGAGAAGCGCGAACGCTGCCACAGTTCGACCAGGTCGCTCTGCATCGCCAGCCGCGTCAGCGAATCCAGCTTGCCCAGCGGCTCGTCCAGCACCAGCAGGCGCGGATCGTTGACCAGCGCGCGCGCCAGCGCCACGCGCTGCGCCATGCCGCCGGAGAGCTGGTGCGGGAAGGCGCGGGCAAAGGTTTCCAGCCCGACGCGCCGCAGCGCGTCATCCACGCGCGGGCGCTGGCTTGCCAGCACGCCGCGCGCCTGCAGGCCCAGCGCGACGTTGTCCCATACGCGCCGCCACGGGTACAGCGTGGGGTCCTGGAACACCACGATGCGCGACGGGTCAGGCTCGGTGATCGAGGTGCCGTCTTGCAGGATCTCGCCGGAGGAGGGCTGGTCCAGCCCTGCCACCAGCCGCAGCAGCGTGGACTTGCCGCAACCGCTGGGCCCCAGCAGCGCGACGAACTCGCCCGGTGCGACGCTCAGGTCGACGTCGTCCAGCACCTGCAGCCGGTCGCCGCCGCTGCCGAACCAGTGGCTGACCTGATGGATGTCGATGCGGGCACCGGTCCGGGCTTCCGCGGTGTCGTCTGCCGCCGCGTTAACTCCCCTCTCCCGCGTGCGGGAGAGGGGAGCCTTCTTCACGTGCGTGTAGGGTCTAGATGCTTTCAACCGCTCAACAACACTCACCATTTCACCGTCCCCTTCTGCCACGACAGCACCCGGTCACGCGTCACGAACAGCAGCGTGATCACGCCCGAGAACAGCAGCGCCATCACGATCAGCGCCGCATACATATTGACGTACGAAGCCCAGCCCTGCGCCCATGTCAGGTACCAGCCCAGGCCCGACTTCACGCCCATCATCTCCGCCGTCACCAGCACCGAGAACGAAGCGCCCAGCCCCATGAACAGGCCGACGAATACCTGCGGCAGCGCCGCCGGGATCGCCACGCGCAGCACCAGGAACCAGCCCGAGGCGCCCATGGTGCGCGCCACGTCGTAGTAGCTCTTGTTGACGCCGGCCACGCCTGACCAGGTCAGCACCGCCACCGGGAAGGCGGTGGCCAGCGCGATCAGGAACACCGCGGCGGAATAGCTCGACGGGAAGAAGTAGAAGGTCAGCGGCAGCAGCGCGGTCGACGGCAGCGGGCCCAGCACGCGCAGCACCGGATGCACCCAGTAGCCGATGCGGCGCGACCAGCCGATCGACACCCCCACCAGGAAGCCGGCCAGTCCGCCATAGGCCACGCCCAGCCCGAGCAGCCTGAGCGTGTTCAGCACGCTGTCGCCGAGGCGCCGCCAGTCGTCGGCATAGACCTCGATCAGCGCCTGTGGCGGCGCGAAGAAGGGCGTGGGCAGGATGGCGGTCTTGGCGGTCAGGATTTCCCACGCGGCCAGGGCCACGGGCAGCGCCACCAGCCACGGGCCGGCGGCGCGCAGCGCGGCCAGCACGCGTTGCGCCGCCCGGACCCGCTGGCCGGCCAGCGCAACCAGTGCCAGCAACGCGGCGCCTGCCAGCGCCGCCATCCCCAGTTCCGCCGTATAGGCCCAGTCGCTGAAGCCCACCGCCTGGTTGGGCCACAGCCACGTCAGCGCGCCGAACGCGGCCCACGCCAGCGCGGCGAGGATGCCGGCGGCCCAGACCGGGCCGGACGCGCGCGCGCTTGCGTCGGCATGCGGCACGGGGGCCGCGGCTGGCTTGCGCGCCAGCCCGGCGTCGAATGCAGGTTGGCTTGTCGTCATGGCATCACCCCAGCACATTGGCGTAGACGTGCTGCGCCAGGCGTTTGGCATCGGTGGTCTTCTTCAGCACGCCGATGCGGCGGAAATCATCGGCGTAGAAGGCGATCTCGTCGCGCAGGTCGACGCCGGTCGGGTGGTGGGTATAGGTCAGCGTGGCGTAGAGCTTGCGCAGGTCTTCCGGGTTGATCTTGGGCGAGTACTTGGCAAAGACCCTGGCGGCCTCGTTGGGGTTCTCGTTGACATAGTCGGTGGCCTGCACGATGGCGCGCGCCAGCGACGTGGCCGCGGGGCGGTCGTTGCGCACCAGCTCGCCGCGGGCGCCGACCACGCAGCAGACCTTGCGCGCGTACTCGCCGGTGAGGTTGGTGGCCAGTTCCACGTAGGCGCCGTTGGTGCGCTTTTCCAGCAGGTAGAGGTTGGGGTCGCCGTCGGCGATCGCCTGGATCTCGCCCTTGTCCACCGCCACGCCCAGCAGGTCGGCCGGGTACTGGCGCCAGGTGATGTCCTTGTCCGGGTCGATACCGTTCTTGGCCAGCAGGATGGTGAAGAAGTGTTTGCCCGGTGCGGCCAGGTCGCTGACGCCAACGGTCTTTCCCTTCAGCTGCTGCAGGCTGGTGACCCCCGCCGCTTTCGATCCCACCAGCCGCACGCAGCCGCCGTGCGAGCTGCCGATGATCTTGACGTCGAAGCCGGCTTCCAGCGGCTTGAGCCAGCGGTGGATCATGCCGACCGCGGCATCGGCCTTGCCGGTGGCGATCGATTCCAGCAACTGGTCGGTCGAGCCGCTGTAGTTGATCAGGTCGACCTGCAGGCCGTTCTTCTCGAAGAAGCCCTTCTCCTGCGCCACCACGATCGGCGTCAGGCAGAAAGAGTTCTGGTTCCACGCGAAGGTCAGCTTGCGCGGCGCCGACCAGGCCTGTCGGCCCAGGATCAGCGACGGCGCGGCAATGGCCGCGGCGCCGGCCAGCCGCAGCATGCTGCGCCGGCGCGGGTCGGCGTGATTGTTGTTGTCCTGGCTCATGGTGAGACTCCCCGTCTTCGTTGTGTGGTGTGGTGAGGCCATCAGGCGGCCTTGCGCTCCGGCCGCTGCGCGGCGTCGTGCTGCGCCACCAGCTCGCGCACGCGCGGGATCAGCTCACGGCCATAGTCGATGGCGTCTTCCAGCGGATCGAAGCCGCGGATCAGGAAGGTGGTGACACCCAGTTCGTAGTACGCCAGCAGGGCCTGCGCCACCTGCTCCGGGGTGCCGACCAGGCCGGTGGAGTTGGAGCGCCCGCCGGTCTCGCGCGCGATCGCGGTCCACAGGCGCTGGTCGACCCGCTCGCCTTGGTCGGCCGCAGCGAGCAGGCGCCGTGCGCCTTCGCTCTGCTGCGGGCCGCCGCGGCTGTAGCCGGCCTGCACGCGCAGGCCGCGGGTGCGCTCCAGGATGCTGTCGGCGCGGGCCCAGGCTTTTTCTTCGGTCTCGGCCAGCACCGGGCGGAACGACACCGAGAAGCGCACCGTGCGGCCATGCTGCGCGGCTTCGGCACGCACGCGGCCGGTCAGCTCGCGCACCTGCTCGAGCGACTCGCCCCACAGCGCGTAGACGTCGGCATGCTTGCCGGCCACTGCCAGCGCCGCTTCCGAGGCGCCGCCGAAATAGATCGGCACATGCGGCTGCTGCGCGGGCTTGACCTCCGAGAAGCCCTGCGTAAAGCGGTAGAACCGGCCTTCGTGGTCGAACGGCGCGGCTTCGGTCCAGATGCGGCGCAGGATGTGCAGGTACTCGTCGGTGCGCGCATAGCGCTGGTCATGGTCGAGGAAGTCGCCGTCGCGCTGCTGCTCGCTGTCCGAGCCGCCCGAGATGAAGTGCACCCCGAGGCGGCCGCCGCTGAACTGGTCGAGCGTGGCAATCTGGCGCGCGGCCAGCGTCGGCGCGGTAAAGCCGGGGCGGTGCGCCAGCATGAAGTGGATGCGCTCGGTCACGCTGGCCGCGTAGGCGATGGTCAGCGTGGCCGACGGGCCGGTGGAATGGTGCGGCACCAGGATGCGGTCGAAGCCGGCCTGCTCATGGGCCTGGGCAAAGGCGCGCACATAGTCGCGATCGATCACCGGGCCTGATGGCGGATGGATCTCGGACTGCTTCTGGCTCTGGATCATGCCGATGAAATCGACGCTCATGCGCGTTCTCCTGGTTTCGGTGAGGGCGGCAGCGTGACCGCCCGGATGGTGTTGGGCTGAGGCAGAAAGTACGACAGGCGCGCGCGCTCACTAACGAATAAAAACGACGGTCCATATTCAATAAGCGTCGTTTTCGTAATGCGGTGCTGGCGCTACGCTAGGCGGCATTCGGTGCGAGCCTCGTGCAGGCTGCGCGCCGCATCGTGATCCTTCCCGGAGTCTTCTCCCATGTCTTTAACGTCTACCTTGCGCAGGCTGCCCAGCAGCGAAGCGCGCCTTGGCGAGGTGCTGGCCGGGCTGTCCGCGCGCTTTGCCGCCAGTGCCGGCGCGCACGATGCCGCTGCCAGCTTTCCGCACGACAACTTTGCGCAGCTGCATGCCAGTGGCCTGGTTGCGCAGGTGGTGCCGCACGCGCAGGGCGGCGGCGGGGCAGGCCTGGCGCAGGCGCGCCGCATCGTGGCGGCGGTGGCGGGCGGCGATGCCGCAACCGCGCTGGTGCTGACCATGACCTACCTGCAGCACCGCGCGATCACCCGCGCCGATTCGCACTGGCCACAGACCGTGCGCGACCAGGTCTTTGCCAGTGCGGTGCAGGACGGTGCGCTGATCAACGCGCTGCGGGTGGAACCGGAACTGGGATCGCCGGCACGCGGCGGCCTGCCGGCCACGGTGGCCACGCGCGTGGCCGACGGCTGGCGCATCAGCGGGCGCAAGCTGTACAGCACCGGCATCCCGGCGCTGCGCTGGCTGGCGGTCTGGGCGCGCACCGATGAGGCGCAGCCGCGCGTGGGCGTGTTCCTGGTGCCCGGACCGGCGGCCGGCATCGCGGGCGTGCGCATCGTCGAGAACTGGAACCACCTTGGCCTGCGCGCTTCCGGCAGCCATGAGACCGTGCTCGACAACGTCTGGATCCCGCCTGACCACGCGGTCGATATCCGCCCGCCGTCAGCATGGGCGCCGGCCGGCGCCAGCCAGGCCGACATCGACGCCAACGCCGACCAGCAGGCCTGGATGACCGTGTTGCTGGGCAGCCTCTATGACGCGGTGGCGCACGCGGCCGCTGTTTGGATTGGCGATTTCGTGCGCGAGCGTGCGCCCGGCAGCCTGGGGGCGCCGCTGGCCACGCTGCCGCGCGTGCAGGAAGCCATCGGCGAGATCGCCGCGTTGCTGCGGGCCAATCAGGTATTGCTGGACGATGCCGCCGTGCGCACCGACGCGGGCGAGCCGCCCGCGCCGGCCGACAGCGGGCTGCTCAAGTACACCGTGACCGGCAATGCCATCCGCGCGGTGGAACTGGCACTGCAGCTCTCCGGCAACCACGGGCTGAGCCGCAACAACCCGCTCGAGCGCCACTACCGCGACGTGCTGTGCAGCCGCATCCATACGCCGCAGAACGATTCCATCCTGGTCGCCGCCGGGCGGGCGCAGCTTGGCCTGTAAGCGCGGGCCTGCCTGGCCGTGCTATGTTTGCAGCAGCACCGCCCCGCAGAGGGCCGCGGCGCAGGCGCCCGCCGCGCCGGCAAACCAGAACGAGACACTCCGGAGTCATTCCCATGGGCAGCACCCCCACCCCCGACACGCTCGCGCCGCTGCGCGACTTCATCACCGGCCTGGCCGCGCTGCTGGACCAGCAGCCGGACGAGCCCCGCATCCTGCGCGAAGGCGGCGCGCTGCTGGCAAGGCTGGTTGCGCGCGACGACTGGCTGCCCAATGCCTGGGCCCAGCCGCATCCCGAGTACTACCAGCAGCACCTGCTGCATTGCGATTCCGCCGAACGCTTCTCGGTCGTCAGCTTTGTCTGGGGACCGGGCCAGCGCACGCCCATCCACGACCACACCGTATGGGGCCTGATCGGCATGCTGCGCGGCGCGGAAGACTCGCAGCCGTTCGTGCTCGACGCCGGCGGCCGGCCTGTGCCGCATGGCGACGCCGTGCGCTTGCTGCCCGGGCAGGTCGAGGCCGTGTCGCCCACGGTAGGCGATATCCACCGTGTCAACAACGTGCATGACGACCGCGTCTCGGTCAGCATCCACGTGTACGGCGCCAATATCGGCGCGGTGCGGCGCTCGGTCTATACCGAGGACGGCACCCGCAAGCCTTTCATCTCCGGCTATTCCAACCAGACCCTGCCTAACCTGTGGGACCGTTCCCGCGAAGTTGCCCAGTCATGATCACGATTACTGCTACGCAAGCCGCACCGGCATTTCCGACGTATTCGCCCGAAGCTGTGCGCAAGGCCCTGCGCAACGGCGACGAGATCGCGCTGATCGACGTGCGCGAGGAAGACCCGTTCGCGCAGGAACATCCGCTGTGGGCCGCCAATTTTCCGCTGTCGAAGCTAGAGATCGACGCCTGGGCACGCATCCCCCGCCGCGACACGCTGATCGTCGTCTACGGCGAATACGCCGGCACCGACCTGGCGCCGCGCGCCGCGGCCGTGCTGCGCGAGCTGGGCTATACGCGCGTGCATCTGCTGGAAGGCGGCCTGCGCGCCTGGATCGACGGCGGCGGCGAGGTGTTCCGCGACGTCAACGTGCCGAGCAAGTCGTTCGGCGAGGTGGTTGAGGCAAAGCGCCACACGCCGTCGCTGGCGGCCGAGGAGGTGCAGGCATTGATCGACACCAAGGCCGATGTGGTGGTCGTCGATGCGCGCCGCTTCGACGAGTACCAGACCATGAGCATTCCCACCGCGACCAGCGTGCCGGGCGCCGAACTGGTGCTGCGCGTGCGCGAGCTGGCGCCCGATCCGCGCACGCGTGTGATCGTCAACTGCGCCGGGCGCACGCGCAGCATCATCGGCACGCAGTCGCTGGTCAACGCGAGGATTCCCAACCCGGTGGCGGCGCTGCGCAACGGCACCATCGGCTGGACCCTGGCCGGCCAGCGACTGGACCACGGTGCCAGCCGCCGCGCGCCCGCCGCGGTCAGCGACGCCAACCGCGACAGTGCCCGCCGCGGCGCGCGCGAGATCGCCGACCGGGCCGGCGTGCGCCGCATTGCGCTGGCCCAGATCGAAGCGCTGCAGCCGCCTGGCCGCACCGTGTACCGCTTCGACGTGCGCACGCCCGAGGAATTTGCGGACAGCCACCTGCCGGGCTTTGTCAACGCGCCCGGTGGCCAGCTGGTGCAGGAGACCGACCATTCCGCTCCGGTGCGCGGCGCGCGCATCGTGCTGGCGGATGATGACGACGTGCGCGCCAGCATGACCGGCTCATGGCTGGCGCAGATGGGCTGGGACGTCTGGGTGGTGGAACCGGTGGCGGCGGCAGAGCGCAGCGAAACTGGCGCGGTCAGCGCACCGGTGCCGGCGTCAGCGCCGGTATCGACCGTCACTGCAGCCGAACTGGCTACATGGATTGACGCAGGCGATGGCAGCACCGCTGTCCTCGACTTCACCACCAGCGCCAACTACGTCAAGCGCCATATTCCCGGCGCCTACTTCGTCATTCGCGCGCAGCTGGCGGACACGCTGCCACGCATCCCGCAGGCCAGGCGCTACGTGCTCACCTGCGGATCGAGCCTGCTGGCGCGCTTTGCCGCTGCCGACCTGCAGCGCCTGACGGATGCGGAAGTGTTCGTGCTGGAAGGCGGCACCCAGGCATGGATCGCCGCGGGACTGCCGCTGGAAAGCGGGGAAACGCGCCTGGCCTCGGAACGCACTGACCGCTACCGCCGGCCGTATGAAGGCACCGACAACCCGCGCGAGGCGATGCAGGGCTACCTGGACTGGGAGTTCGGCCTGATCGCGCAACTGGAGCGCGACGGGACGCATGGGTTCAGGGTGGTGTAGGGCCGCTGCATGATATGCACTGACGCTGCATATCATGCAGCGAGGCTGGCGACGGGCGAGACCGAAAGGCCTAAAGGCGGAGCAGCAGACGCATGGCCTCTTCCACCTTGCGCAGGTGATTGGGCGCCAGCGTGGCTACCGGCCGGCCGCCCATGAACCGGCGATTGGACACCGCTCGGACCTGGTCGATCAACAGGTCCGTCTCACAGGCTAGGCCAGGCAGCCTGCCCAGCGCGACCCGCAACGGGAAGCAATCCTCGCGCTCGATTTGTGATGTGCCCGGCACGATGATCGTAGTCGGATGGCCGGCGTCATTGAGCAAATCCGTCTGGATGATCAGTGCCGGCCGGTTGCGCTTGGCCGGCTCTTCCCGATGCGTCTGGGGATTGAGGTCGACCTCCCAGATCTGCCCGCGCTTCAGCTCAGTCAAGCCCGTCTCCAGCCGATGCGTCCATGTCTTCGCTGGCGGCCAGGTGCTTTGCCGAGAGCTTGCGGGAAAGCATGGCGATACGGGAGGCCATTTCCCGCTCGTTCTTCTCGCGCACGGCATCGCGGATGTAGTCGGAAGTTTTTTGTCCCGATGCCTTTGCCAGCGCGCGAGTCTGGTCGGCCAGTTCTTCGCCGGCGCGGAAGGACAAGGTCGTTCCTTGCATGAATGGCTCCGTACTTGGCTGATACGGAAGTATAGCGCTCATTTGTCTCTCATTTTTGTATTACAAAACCACCAACAGATGGATGCTCAGGCCGGCTTACAGGGTTTGGAAGCATTGACCAGCGCGTAGCTGGGAAGCGGATCGGGCAGAAGTTGGAGGAGTCTGAAAGCCCTTGCAGGCGCCCGATCTCTCTACAGCAAGGGAACGAACGTAACGATTCCCTGTCAATCGTAATCGTTACGTTACAATGCTGTCCTGCAGCATCCCACCGGCCAGCTCCGACAGCGGGCCCGGCGGTGATGCCGTCAATGCCCCCGATCCAATGCGCCTGTTGTTCCTCCTGCTGACTGCCATGTGCTTGTCGCTGCTCTCCTTCGGAGCAGTGGCGGACGCGCGCGCCGCGTCGCAGGCGCAGGTCAGCGTTGACCTGGTGGACCTGGCGGCGGCACAGCCTGTCGACGACCTGGGCCGGATCATCGTGCCCGGTGACGACGGCTTGCATGACGACGATATCTGCGACGACCCGCCCCCCGGGTATTGCAATATCTGGTCGGCGGACCTGCTCGATCCCCTCGACCTGCTCGACGAGATCGAGGAATCCAGCGCCCTGATTGCATTGCCGCCAGTGAAGCTGCTGCTGCCCTCCGGCGACGTCGCCCAGCATCCGCCTGGCCGCGCCGAGCCGCCGCCTTCGGCCTTCTTCCGGCCACCCATTTCCCGCGCCTGAGCGTTTCCTGCGCCCGCACCGCACGCGCTGCAGCATGCCGCTGCCGTGCCGCGGGCCGCGCCCCCCTTGCCTGATATCGCCAGCCTGCCTGCTGCCTGACCGCGCGGGCAAGCCGCTGCCGTTGTGCGTCCTGCCGTGATCGCGTCCAAGTGACCGCTCGCCCCGGGGCGGGCGGCAGCATGGCGACAGGCAGCCGTATTGCTTGCTTTCCCGACTCATGACAACAACCAAGCTGACCCTGATCGCGTCGCTTTCGCTGATCGCGCTCGCCGCTGCCCCGGCCCATGCCGGCGCACAAGGCGGGGTGTCCCCGAAGCCAACGGACGCGGCCGGTGCCGCGCCAGCCGCCTCCGCGCCCCTGACCAAACCTGCTGCCGCACCCATGCCGGGCTCCGCCATCCTGGCGGCCGCGGCGGTGCCGAAGCCCGCATCCGCCGCAGCGGCCGGCGCCCAGGCGGGACCCGCCTACTCGCTGCCCCAACTGCTCGACCTGGCCCAGTCCACCAACAAGGGCGTGGCCGCCGCCGAGGCCGGTGTCGATGCCGCCAGCGCGGCCATCAGCAGCGCACGTGCCTATCCCAACCCGCAGGTGGAAGTGATGTACGGCCGCTTGTCCGGCAAGCAGCCGGGCGTGACCAGCGGCAATGCGCCCAGCTACGCCGTGGTGCAGAAGCTGGACTACCCGCACCAGCGCAGCCTGCGCGAGGCCATGGCCACCCGCGGGCTGGAGTCGTCGCAGGCCATGCGGCAAGGCTTCCGGGCCGACCTGGCCGCGCGCGTGAAGACTGCCTACTACGACGTGCTGCGCCGCGAGAGCGAGCTGCATGCCGCCGAGGAAGACCTGGCGATGATGCGCCAGATCCATTCGCGGGCGCGCCTGCGCGTGGAGGTGGGCGAGGCGCCGCGCTATGAACTGATCAAGGCCGAGACCGAACTGCTGGCCTCGCAGAAGAGCCAGCAGACCGCCGGGCTGCGCGTCAACCAGGCCAAGGCCGCGCTGCGCCAGCAGGTGGGCGGTGCCATGCCGGGCCAGTTTGCGCTGGCCGGCACCCTGGGCCAGGCGCCCGACGTGCCGCCGCTGCCGGTGCTGCGCGACACCATGACCGCCAGCAATGCCGAGCTGGTCCAGCGCCGCATGGAGCTGGAGCGCGCGCAGCTGGGCGTGAACTACCAGAAGTCGCTGCGCTGGCCCGAGGTGGCGGTGCGCGCCAGCACCGACCGCCAGCCTGACAACAACGTCTCGCAGATCGGCCTGGTCCTGACCATCCCGCTGTGGGACCGCCGCAGCGGCCCGGTGGGCGAGGCCACGGCGCAGGCCACGCAGGCGCGCAGCGCCCTGGAAGCGCGCGAGTTCGAGCTGACGCAGGAGCTGGAAGCCGCCTACCGCCAGTACGAGATCAACCAGGCCCAGGTGACGGCGCTCGAGTCCGGCATCGTGCGCGAGGCCGAGTCGGCGCTGGGCGTGGCCGAGTCCGCCTACCGCTTCGGCGAGCGCGGCATCCTGGACTACCTCGATGCCCAGCGCGTGCTGCGCGGCGCGCGCAATGACCTGATTGCCGCCCAGTACGACCTGCAGGTGGCCGCCATCCAGATCGAAAAGCTTATGTCGACCGCCCCGGGCGCTACCGCAGCGCCGGGCCTGCAGCCGACCTCCACCATCGAACAGAAATAACCATGCGCCCCAATTTCCTGCTTTCTCTGACGGCCGCTGCCGTCCTGACGTTCAGCCTGGCGGCCTGCTCCGACAAACCTGAACCCGTCGCCGAAGCGCCCAAGCTGCCGCCGGGCGTGATCCAGCCCGAGGGCAACCTGCAGAAGGGGCTGAAGGTGGCGCCGGTGGCCACCTCCCCGTTCAGCGAGATGCTGCGCGTGGCCGGCCGCATCGACTTCGACGAGCAACGCGTGGCCCGCATCGGCGCCAGCGTGACCGGCCGCGTGACCGATCTCTATGCCACCCTGGGCCAGGAAGTGAAGGCCGGCCAGGTGCTGGCGCGCCTGCACAGCAGCGAGCTGGGCACGGCGCAGATGGCCTTCCTGAAGAGCGAGGCCCAGACTGAGCTGCAGGGGCGCAACGCCGAGCGCGCGCGCCAGCTGTTTGCCGCCGACGTGATCGGCCGCGGCGAGCTGCAGCGCCGCGAGAGCGAACTGGCGATCGCCTCGGCCGAGATGCGCGCCTACCGCGACCAGCTGCGCGTGCTGGGCATGTCGCAGGCATCGATTGCCGAGCTGGCCAGGAGCGGCAGCATCAACTCGCATTCGCCGGTGTTTTCCAGCATCAGCGGCACCGTGGTCGAGCGCAACGTGGCGCAAGGACAGGTGGTGCAGCCGGCCGATGCGCTCTATACCGTGGCCGACCTGTCGCGCGTGTGGGTGGTGGCCGAGGTGCCCGAGCAGCAGGCCGCCCAGGTGGCCGAAGGGCAGAGCGTCGACATCGAGGTGCCTTCGCTTGGCAACGGCGCGGGCAGCAAGAGCATCACCGGCAAGCTGATCTACGTCGGCCGCACGGTCAACCCGCAGTCGCGCACGGTGCTGGTCCGCACCGAGCTGGAGAACCGCGAAGGCCGCCTCAAGCCTGCCATGCTGGCCAGCATGCTGATCGCCGGCAAGCCGGTCGACCAGCTGGTGATCCCGGCCGCCTCGGTGGTTCGCGACGGCAACGACGAGCTGGTCTATGTCGAGATGCCGGGCAGCAAGTACCGCCTCACCAAGGTCAAGCTGGGCGCCGAGAGCGACGGCATGCGCGTGGTGCAGAACGGTGTGAAGGCCGGCGACCGCATCGTGGTCGATGGTGCCTTCCATCTCGACAACGAGCGCAAGCGCCTCGAGCAAGGGTAATCGGCCATGATGAAATCCCTAGTCGAAGCCGCCATCAAGCAGCGGCTGGTGGTGTGCGTGATAGCCGTGGTGCTGTTCTTCTTCGGCCTGCGCGCTGCCACCAGGCTGTCGGTGGATGCTTTCCCCGATGTCACCAACGTGCAGGTGCAGATCGCGACCGAAGCCGCGGGCCGCTCGCCCGAGGAAGTCGAGCGCTTTGTCACCGTGCCGGTGGAAATGGCCATGACCGGCCTGCCCGGCCTGGAAGAAATGCGCTCGCTGAACAAGGCGGGCCTGTCGCTGATCACGCTGGTGTTTACCGACGCCACTGACGTGTACTTTGCCCGCCAGCTGGTGATGGAGCGCCTGATCGAAGTGGGCGGGCGCATGCCGGAAGGCGTGTCGCCGGTGCTGGGCCCGGTTTCCACCGGCCTGGGCGAGGTCTACCAGTACACGCTGGACCGTGCCGACGACGGCAACCGCGAACTGACGCAGGAAGAGCTGGCCGAGCGCCGCATCGCCCAGGACTGGGTGGTGCGCCCGCTGCTGCGCTCGATTCCGGGCGTGGCCGAGATCAACTCGCAGGGCGGCTACGTGCGCCAGTACCAGGCGCTGGTCAACCCGGAACGCATGCGCCACTACCAGATCTCGACCCAGCAGGTGTATGAGGCGCTGGCGCGCAACAACGCCAACTCCGGCGGCGGCGTGCTGCCGCATTATGCCGAGCAGTACCTGATCCGCGGCGTGGGCCTGGCCCGCGGCGTGGATGACCTGGGCAGCATCGTGCTCAAGGAGATCAACGGCACGCCGGTGTACCTGCGCGACGTGGCCAACGTCACCATCGGGCATGAGGTGCGGCAGGGCGCGCTGGTCAAGAACGGCCAGACCGAGGCGGTCGGCGGCATCGTCATGATGATGCGCGGCGGCAATGCCAAGGAGGTGGTCAGCCGCGTGAAGGCGCGCGTGGCCGAGATCAACGAGCGCGGCATGTTGCCGGGCAAGCTGCAGATCGTGCCGTACTACGACCGCAGCGAACTGGTCGACTCCGCACTGTGGACCGTGACCAAGGTGCTGCTGGAAGGCGTGGTGCTGGTGGTGATCGTGCTGTTCCTGTTCCTGGGCGACGTGCGCTCGTCGGTGATCGTGCTGGCCACGCTGGTCTTGACGCCCTTGCTGACCTTCATGGTGATGAACGAGGTGGGGCTGTCGGCCAACCTGATGTCGCTGGGGGGGCTGGCCATCGCCATCGGCCTGATGGTGGACGGCTCGGTGGTGGTGGTCGAGAACGCGTTCGAGCGGCTCGGCCACAAGGAGCCGGGCCTCACCAAGACCGAGATCCTGGTCAAGGCCGTGCAGGAAGTGGCCACGCCGGTGATCGTTGGCGTGGGCATCATCATCCTGGTGTTCCTGCCGCTGATGACGCTGTCGGGCATGGAGGGCAAGATGTTCGCGCCGCTGGCGTTCACCATCTCGATCGCGCTGGCGATCTCGCTGTTCCTGTCGCTGACGCTGTCGCCGGTGCTGTCGTCGTACCTGCTCAAGGGCGGCGCCGAGCACGACACGCATGTGATCGCCTTCATGAAGCGCCACTACCTGCGCCTGCTGCACTGGGCGCTGGGCAACAGCCGCAAGACGGTGATCTGCGCGGTGGCGGCCTTCGTTGCCACGGTGGCGATCGTGCCGCTGCTGGGCACCTCGTTCATTCCGGAGATGAAGGAAGGCTCGATCGTGCCCGCGATCGACCGCGTGCCCAACATCTCGCTGGAAGAGTCGATCAAGCTGGAGAAGGAAGCCAACAAGCTGGTGCTGAGCGTGCCGGGCGTGAAGTCGGTGGTGTCCGGCGTGGGCCGCGGCGAAAGTCCGGCCGACCCGCAGGGCCAGAACGAGTCGACCCCGATCGCCAGCCTGAAGGACCGCGGCGAGTGGCCCGACGGCTGGACCCAGGACGATATCGCCAACGCCATCCGCGAAAAGCTCAAGGCCATTCCCGGCGTGCAGATCGTGATGGCGCAGCCGATCTCGGACCGAGTCGACGAAATGGTCAGCGGCGTGCGTTCGGACGTGGCGGTGAAGGTGTTCGGCGACGACCTGGACAAGCTGCGCGAGCTGGCGGGCGAGATTTCGCGCGTGGCCGGCGGCATCCAGGGCTCGCAGGACATCCGCATCGAGCGCGTGTCGGGGCAGCAGTACCTGTCGATCGAGATCGACCGCCAGGCGATTGCGCGCTACGGGCTGAACGTGTCCGATATCCATGACGTGATCGAGATCGCCATCGGCGGCAAGCGTGCCACGGACATCTTCGAAGGCGAGCGCCGCTTTGCCGCGGCGGTGCGCCTGCCGGAGGAGTTCCGCAACAACGAGCAGGCCATCCGCCAGCTGCTGGTGTCCACCCCCAACGGCACCCAGGTGCCGCTGCAGAGCGTGGCCAGGATCGAGGTCAACGACGGTCCGGCCCAGATCAGCCGCGAAATGGCCAAGCGCCGCGTGGTGGTGATGATCAACGTGAAGGACCGCGACCTCGGCGGCTTCGTGGCCGAGCTGCAGCAGGCCACCGACGCCAAGGTGAAGCTGCCCGAAGGCTACTACCTGGAGTGGGGCGGCCAGTTCCAGAACATGGAACGCGCCATGGGCCACCTGAAGATCATCGTGCCGGTGACCATCGCCGCGATCTTCTTCCTGCTGTTCCTGCTGTTCAACTCGCTGCGCTTTGCCACGCTGATCATTACGGTGCTGCCGTTTGCCTCCATCGGCGGCATCATCGGGCTGTTCGTCACCGGCGAATACCTGTCGGTGCCGGCCTCGGTGGGCTTTATCGCGCTGTGGGGCATGGCGGTGCTGAACGGGGTGGTGCTGGTGTCGTATATCCGCACGCTGCGCGACTCGGGTTTGTCGCTCGATGAAGCGGTGGTGCAGGGCGCGACCCAGCGTTTCCGCCCGGTGATGATGACCGCGACCATTGCGATGCTGGGCCTGGTGCCGTTCCTGTTCTCGACGGGGCCGGGCTCGGAGGTGCAGCGTCCGCTGGCGGTGGTGGTGATCGGCGGGCTGATTACGTCGACGCTGCTGACGCTGGTGATGGTGCCTACGTTGTATCGCTGGTTTGATGATCGCAGGTCGGATCCGACCAGGGATGTGCCGGTGTAAGGCGGCATCGTCTCGCGTCCCGCTGGTTTGCTCCCTCTCCCACTTGCGGGAGAGGGAGTACCCAATCGGTAGTCTGAGCGCCGCGTGCTTACTGGTATCTTCAAGACAATCGCCCCATGCTTGGCATGGGGCGTTTCTTTTGGTTCATCGCCGATTGGCGGGGGCTAGCGTTTTGTGGGATTGGGGTGTGGTTTTCGGGCTTCGGCACTGCGGTTGGGTGTCGTGCTTGACTAGCGTGGCTGTTTCGCCGGCGTAGCCGGCGAGTCACTTTTTGGCCGAGCGCCAAAAAGTAACCAAAAAGCGCGTCGCCTAAGCGGCTGGCTATAAATTTGCCGCTTCTGGTCATATGAGCGGCGCTGGTTTCCTTTAAGCGTGGGTGGCCGTTCGACCCGGCTACGCCCCCTGTCTGGTGCCTGCGTCCACGGACTATTGGACGAACCCGACTTTAGGTTGTTGGCAGCCTGCTAATCACGGCGTCGGTCGGACGCCTTCGGCTGCGCTGCGCGCAGACCCTAAGCAGAACGACCGGCCACGTCCTAACAGCGTTGGGTTCGGCATCACCGGCTACAACGCGGTGCGAGCGCAGCGATGCACTCCGTGCCAGTGCCTCCGACCTGAGATGATGCGTGCGCGCAGCGCAGCCGAAGGCGTCCCACCGATAACCGGGTTAGCAGGCTGCCAATCCCCTAAAGTCGGGTTCGTCCAATAGTCCGTCGACGCAGGCACCAGACAGGGAGCGTAGCTGGCTCGAACCACCACACAAATCGGCGGAAATCACCGCCGCCCGAACCACCAACGCCGAGCACTTTATAGCTAGCCGCTTGTATGTTCAAACCAGACCAGTGCGGTAAAGTCTGAGCGTCGTTTAGACGGCCAGACCGGCCCGTGTAGTT
>NZ_JBYSYA010000033.1:0-52962 GCF_058782785.1 Cupriavidus sp. FW306-01-F10A | reverse complement strand
CCCACGCTGCTGGCCATCGATGCAGGCCCCGCTCGCTATCGGCGCATCCTCGAGCGCTTGCTCAACGAGGATCAGAATGTGGAACGTCGAATCGTTTCGAGATCTGCACGCGCGCATTAAGTTTGAAGCGGCATGAGTGACGAGTGCAATAGCTTTAGTAAGTTAGTCGAGAACCATCCTCGTACCGAGTTCGCGGATATGAGCAATATGAAGAGTGCGAAACCCTGACGTTAACGACCCATCCGCTTGTCCTGCGCGGGACGTCAGCATTTGAGGGTGCCGAAGGGAACAGTTGTCCGTAGTACCCTAAACGCTCTATCTGCGCGCACGGTTGGGCAATTTGCAATGCGAACACGAACAAGCCAACCGATCGGCAAGCGCTTGCATTTGCGTGAGTATGGTCACGTACGACTCGGCGCTTTGGGTTTCCGCTTACGAATGGGTTGACGGTGCCCGGGCTCGGTCATGTTTCCGAGCGCAGCGCTCGAACAATGACTGGCCGCTGTCTCCTTGAGCAAGGACCGGAGCCACGCGATTGCGGGATCTCGCTCCTGATATTTGTGCCATTGCAGGTTTTCGGCGAACGAGGGGATCGCTATGGGGCAGGTCATGACCCGTAGTGGAAAGCGCGTAGCCATCTGGCGAGCCAGACGCGAGGGCAAGGTAGCAATTCGGGATGTTCCCACCAGCAACTCGGGCACGAGCGTGAAGTTAGGTGCAATCACGCTCTGCCGCCGTGTCCGCTTCCCCGTCGAGATCATGCGCGCATCGAAAGTAATGCGCCGTCCACCCCCCCATTCAACGCTGACATGCGTCGCTGCAAAGTACTCCTCCTGCGACAAGGTCTCGCCATAGGCGGGATCGGCCGCACACACGAGGCAGGAAAACGAGTCTTCAAAGAGCGGTTCACCTGGATGGCCAGCCACCATGGCGAACTCCGGCGCAATCAACAGCTCTGCTTCGCCGCTTTCGAGATGCTCAGGAGTCTGCGGGCTGATCGCACGCAGGTCGAACTGCATCAAGGGCGCCAGCTTTGCCGCCCGACGTACCACCTCCGACAGAAACACACTGATGACGTAATCCGACGACTCGATTGTGAATCGTCGTGTCGACGTAGCGGGATCAAATGACGGCCGCGCTCGGGTGATCGCCTGAATCTGCAGCAGTACATCCCGCACTGGCTTGCTGAGCTCCATCGCCAGCGGCGTCAGCACTTGTGTCTTGCCGACAGGTACGAGCAACTCATCCTCGAAATACTCGCGAAGGCGAGCCAGTGAACAGCTTGTGGCCGGCTGACTCAAGAAAAGTCGCTCGGCTGCTTTGCCCACGCTTCGCGTGGAGAGGAGGGCGTCGAGGACGACCAACTGGTTCAGGTCGAGCTTGTTGAAGCGCATGTCGGAAGGAATTTACAGGATAGATGCTCCGCATTTAAGCAATAAATTTTGTAAATGTCACGGCGAACGGGACAATGGCCACAAAGCGGTGCGACAAGCCGCACAAAGTAAACAGATCAAGGAGACGAAGACCATGCAGGATCGTTGCACTGCGAGATCCGTGTCGGCCCAGTGGGGCTTAGTGATCACCCTCACCGTCATCACCATGCTTGCCCAGATCGACAAGAACATCTTGGTTCTGATGGTCGGTCCCATTCAGCGCGAGTTCGGTGTCAACGACGTCCAGATCAGCTTCCTAATCGGAGCGGCGTTTGCCGTGGCGAATATCGTCGTTGGAATGCCGGCAGGATGGCTTGCCGACAGATTCGACAGGCGCGTGATCATTGCCTGCGGCGTTGTGATCTGGTCCGTCGCCGTGGCGGCAAACGCGGCCGCAGTGTCATTTGTCGCGCTGGTATTGGCGCGCATCGTCGTTGGGGGCGCCGAAGCGCTCATCCCACCGTCATCGTATTCCCTCATTCGTGACGGCGTCGACGAGATCCGCCGCGCGCGTGCGTTGTCGGTCTACACCATGGCGCTGATCCTCGGCACCGGACTCTCGCTTGTGCTGGGTGGTCCTCTCATGAGCGCAATTCAGTCGGCCGATTGGCGCTCGCTACCCGTGATCGGGCATGTCGCCTCATGGCAAATGACGCTTTTCCTGATCGGCATGGTTGGTTTTCCGATTGGCCTGATGATCTTTCTGAACCGTGATCCCGGGCGGCCGGGAAGCGACGGGGCGAGCGAGCAGGTACACGGGGGAGAGGGTGTACGCGCCATTGCTCGTCTGCTTTGGCAGCGGCGAGGCCTTTTGGGGCCGCTACTGATGTTTGTCATCGCCAACGCAGTGATCACCTATGGGCTTGCTGCCTGGGTGCCCACTGTAGCCGCACGCCGCTTCTCTCTCGATATGAGGGCGTTCGGGCTCACTCAAGGTGCGTTGATGCTGACCGCGGGGCCGTTGGGTCTCTGGCTGGTCGGCGTTGCCATGCAAAGCAAAAGGACGGCAGCGCCGTTGACGCGCGTGGCACTGATCGGTCTCGTCGCGAGCTGCGCCGTCGCTGCCTTAACGGTATCGCTAGTGCTGTCCAACTCTCTGCGTGCCTTCTGGACCATCGACGCGATGGTTGTCCTCTGCTCGTGGACGTTCATGACCGTGACGTCGGTCATCGTGTCGCGCACTGTACCTACGCAATCCGTTGGATTGGTCATGGCTCTTGTGTTGGTGCTGAACGGCCTGGTTGGGCAAGGTTTTTCGCCAACGCTGATCGCGCTCGTTGGTCGTTATGTCTTTGATGGCGCGGCACAAGCGCTTCCCTACGCTATGGCGGCGGTGTTCGCCGCGTCGGGCATGGTGGCGTGTTTGGCTGCCATTGCGTTGCACCGAGGGCTGGGACGCGGCAGTTGCTCGCTAGGAACAGTGCAGGCTTCGGCCGGCACTTGATAAGGCGGGCTAGCAGGACAAAAAAAATCAGGAGGAGACAGAGGTGAAGGCGAATCATCGTAGGCCAATTGGTGTTGTCATTTGCGCGCTGGCATCTGGCGCTTCCCAAGCACAATCGAACGTCACCCTGTCCGGTCTGCTGGGCGTTGGCGTGTCGTACACCACCAATGCAGCCCCGTCCGGAAGTGGCCTGTTGCAAGAAAGTGGGACACATGCCGTCCCATTCATTGCGATGTCCGGGCGCGAGGCAATCGACAGCGACACCGCTGCGATTTTCCGGTTGAGCAAGTACGCGTTCCTCGATACGGGCATGAGCACACCGTTCGAGAGCTTTGTCGGCTTGAGTTCCGCGCGCATGGGAACGCTCACGCTCGGGTCGATGTACGACCTGATGGCCGACCTGGTGCCGTTCACTTCCGAGCGCTATACGTCCTTGCTGGCGACCCATCCTGGGAACCTGGATCGTACCGTCGGCAATTCGCTCAACAGCACCATCAAATACAAATCCCCGACATACGGCGGATTCCAATTTGGTGCGATGTACGGAATTGGGTCATCCGGATCCTCGACCAATATCGGACGGGCGATCGGGGCCGAGATCAGCTACACCGGCAATCCGTGGCAGGCGGTGGCCGTATGGGAGTCCGTGAATGGGGTTCCTTATACGCCTGGAACGAAGCTGGGTGTGCCCCGGCTCTACGGCATCGATCTCACGCAGACACCCAATGCGGCGCTGTTTCAGAACCAGAACATCGGCAGCATAGGCGTGGCCTACGTGAACGACGGTTGGCGGGTGATGGGCAACTACAGCTACACGCGCCTGTTGGCGCTCGGCGCCTCGGCAACGGCGCAGTCGATCGACGTGGGTGCGTACAAGTACGTCACGCCGGCATTGCGTCTGGGGGGCGGGTACTCATACACGAAGCTCGATTCCTACAAATGGAATCAGCTGCACGCGCATGCCGACTACGCGCTCTCAAAGCGCACCAGCCTCTATGTACTTGGTGTGTTGCAAGTCGCGGGGGAAGGCCAACGCGCAGTGATGCGCAATCAACTGCTCGCAGCGGGGCCTCGGCAGACGGTTTTGGAGACGGGAATCACCCACGTCTTTTGACGGATGTTTGCCACGCAGTCAATCAAGTGGGCGGATTATTCAATGGAGGAAAGGGTAATGCAGTGGGACGTAATCGTGGTCGGCGCCGGCCCATCCGGTTTGACGATGGCGGCAGAACTGGCTGGGGCAGGCGTGAAGACGTTGGTGGTGGAGCGCCGTACCTCGGGCGTCCAATCGCGCGCCGGGACGATCCTGCCGCGTTTGCTTGAGCTCTTTGATGCGCGTGGTATTGCCGACCGCTTCATCGAGAAGACACGAGCGATCGCGCCATATCCGTTCCGGCCTTCGCATATCTGGGCCGGGTTTCATCCGATCGAATGGAAGTATCTGGAAACGCGTTTTGGCTTCACGCTGGGGCTCCCGCAGAACCACACGGAGGAAGTCCTTTGGGACTGGGCCATGGAAAGTGGTGCCGTCATTGAACGCGGGGCCGAGTTCCGTGACGTCCGACAGGATGCCAAGGGTGTTGAGGTCGATCTCGAAAAATCAGACGGGGCAGTTACCACTCTGCGCGCAAAGTATCTGATTGGGGCGGATGGCGGACGCAGCATGGTTCGCAAGCAGATCGGACTTCCGTTCGAAGGGCATTCGGGTACGTTCCGCGGCATTGTGGTCGATGCCGAGCTCGAAGCGCCTTGGCCCGGCGGGCGTATCAACGTCGACAACGAGATGGGCTGGATTCGCGGCTACACCTTTGGGCAGGGCATTACGCGCTTCAACATCGTTCACCGCGAACGGCGCCATGCTTCGAAGGACGAGCCGGTCACTCTGGATGAGGTGTTGCAGTGCCTGCGGGATGTTCATGGAACGGACTACGGCATTACCGGATACCGCTGGGCATCGCGCTTTGACGATCAGATGCGCGCCGTTCCGACGTTGCGCCAGGACCGCGTATTCCTGGTTGGGGAGTCTGCGCGTATTCACTATCCGGCCAGTGGCGTCGGTATGAATTTCTGCCTTCAGGATGCGTTCAATCTTGGCTGGAAGCTGGCCAATGTGATCAATGGGGTCGCGGAAGAGCGCACGCTTGAATCCTACAACGCTGAACGCTTGCCGGTCATGCACCGCTTGCTCGAGAGCGTCAAGGCGCAGTGCGTGTTGCAGTTCAACTTCTCAGAGGACGCTGTGGCGCTTAAGCGCCGGATGCAGGCGCATCTGATTCCATTGCCGGATGTGCAGCGCAAGTTGGTGCTGGAGTTGTGTGGGCTTGAAGCGCCATATCCGGGTGATGAAGGCAGCCATCCACTGACGGGGCACCGTTGCCCGGATGTCGACCTGATCCTCCTGGATGGCCGTTCGGTGGCGGTGACGCAGACGCTGCGCGAGCGCAATTTCGTTCTGCTGGACCTTGAGGGTTTCGGGCGGCAGTTCGATACGTTGGACATCTCAGGGCTGCCCGTTACGGTGTTGCAGGCGCGGGCTGCGCGCATCCCCAGCGCGTTGGACGGCGTGAAGGGGGTGCTGGTACGCCCTGACGGCTATGTCGCCTGGGCAAGCGAGAACCTTGCAACACCAGCTGAAATCGAGGCGGTGCTCGGGAAATGGCTCAAGAGACCAGCGCAATGAGTGGGCGGCGCAAGCTTATCGCGGGAGGTTGGGTCCTCAGCATGGATCCAACCATCGGAGACCTGCGTCAGGGCGATGTGTTGGTGGAAGATAGCCGGATCGTCGCAATCGCGCCAAGCATTGAAGCCGCTGACACAGAGAGGATCGACGCGCGCGGCATGATTGTGCTGCCCGGCTTCGTCGACACGCACCGCCACACGTGGCAGACCTGCGTGCGGCATCGCTACGCCGACATCGACCCGCAGATCTACTTTGCAGAGATGCTCGGGGCGAAAGGGGCTGCCTTTCGCCCGGAAGACGTCTACGCGGGCACCTTGCTTGGCGCGTTGTCAGCACTCGACAGCGGCACGACGACGATGCTCGATTGGTCCCACGTGCAGAACACGCCGGAGCATACGGATGCTGCGATTGCCGCGTTGCGGGACGCTGGCATTCGCGGCGTGTTTGCCCATGGTTGGCCGCTGGTCGAGGCGGCCTCCTGGATGTTCGACAGCCAACGTCGGCATCCTGAAGATATTCGCCGTTTGCGCAAGCATTTCTTTTCGTCCGACGACCAGTTGCTGACCCTCGCCATGGCCGCGCGTGGTCCTGAGATGGCACAGCGTGACATTTGGCTGTCGGATTTGGCACTGGCTCGTGAACTCGGCATCCGCTCGAGTATTCACATGGGCGCCTATGCGCGCAATGCTTCCGTGCGAGCCATTGCGCAGATGCACGAAGCCGGTGTGCTGGGTGACGATCTGACATTCGTTCATTGCTGTTTTTCCCATGCCGACGAGATCGTGATGATGGCTGACGCAGGCGTCAGCGCATCGCTCGGCGTGCACTGCGAAATGAACGCGCAGGGCATCGGCGATATCCCGTTTGACCGACTGTTGGCGGCGGGCATACGGCCGAGTCTGAGTGGCGACACCGAAACCAAGTGTTCGGGCGACATGTTTACGCAGATGCGCCACGCATTTGCCTACTACCGCTCATGGATGGGCGGCGGGCATTCCCGTGTGCCGAATGCTCCCGGCACCCTGACGCTACGCGATGTGTTGGAGTTCGCAACCGCGGCAGGGGCCTGTGCCACGGGGCTCGATCGTAAGGTGGGATCGCTCACGCCGGGGAAGCAAGCCGACATCGTCCTGATTCGTGGCGACGATATGAATCTCGCGCCAGTTTCAGACGCCGTGGGGGCGGTCGTTCTTGCGGCACATCCTGGCAATGTCGACTCGGTTTTTGTGGCCGGAAAGGCCGTTAAACGGAACGGGCGGATGGTCGGGGTTGATCTCGATGCCCTACGTGCCCGTGCCTTGACCTCTCAGCAATACATTCTCGGACTGCAATGACCGATACGCTCTTCAAACAACCCCTCGATCCGGAATTGGCGGCCATCGTGGCGCGACTGTCGACCGCGGGGGCGCAGCCTCCGTTTTCCGGCACGCCTGCGCAGGCGCGGGAACGCATGCAACGCGCTGTGATGGCCGCACGTGAGCGTGCACCACTGCCAACGGTTGGCGCTGTCGAAGATGCCATTGCCGTGAGCGATGTGGCCGGTACCTTGGTACGTGTGCCTGTGCGCGTCTATCGCCCGCAGGGCAGGCCAAGCACGATGCCGACCGTGGTGTTCTTCCACGGTGGTGGCTTCGTTCTCGGCAGTGTCGAGCTCATGGACGACATCGCGCGCAAGCTTTGCCGAGACCTGCGCGCCGTGGTTGTGTCGGTCGAGTATCGACTCGCGCCGGAACACCCGTTTCCTGCGGCACACGAAGACGCGTTGGCGGCAACGCGCTGGGCAATCGGCTGCGTCGATCAACTGGGCGGAGATGTGTCGCGCATCGCCGTGGCAGGCGAAAGTGCCGGCGCCAATCTGGCGACCTCGACCGCGCTTGCCCTGCGCGGCCACACGCCCGGTCTGGCCGCACAACTGCTGGTGGTCCCAGGTGTCGACATGGCGCGCGATGTAGGACTGATCGAGGCGAAACAAGTCGATTTCCCGATGCTTTCACCCAACGATCTGCGCGATATTGCGCGGCTATACATGGGCGATGCGCACGCGCGTGCTGCCGATTGCCCCCCATCGCCGCTGCGCGCACAAGATCTTGGCGGAATGCCACCCGCGCTGATAGCCGTTGCCGGACACGATCCACTCTATGAAGAGGGATTGGCCTACGCCAAGCGGCTCGAAGCTGCGGGTGTGCCTGTGGAAGTCGAGCGGTTTGGCGACATGTTTCACATCTTCTTCGGCATGTTTGAAGCATCGGCGGCAGCACGCCGTGCAAACGACACCCTATGCCAAGCATTCGCGGCTTGGCTGGATCAACACGCTTTGCCGCAGCCCCGGTAGCGGGTGACGGTGAACGTCATTTTTTTAACTTTATAGGAGGCATGTAGCCATGCGTTTTGTTTCGTTTATCAGGAATGGCAAGCCAACTCTGGGCGTGCGCGAAGGCGGTATGGTGCGCATTCTGGGCGAAGAATCGCTTGAATCGCTCTTGGCGCGCGGAGTGGATTTGGAGAGCTACGGGCAAGCACAGCCGGGTCAACAAACGGTGAGCTCGGAAGGCATCACCTTCCTGCCGCCGCTTGCTCGCCCACCGAAAATCATTTGTGTCGGGCTGAACTATGCCGACCACACCAAGGAAAGCAACTACGAGCAACCCTCCTATCCAACCCTGTTCTTTCGGGTGACGACCAGCTTGATCGCACACGAACAGCCGCTCGTGCGACCTGCGGTACAAGACAGCGAGGGCCTCGACTTTGAAGGGGAGATTGCCGCTGTCCTCGGGAAAGGTGGTCGACACATTCGCAAGGAAGATGCGCTGGCCCATGTGGCCGGCTACGCCATCTTCAACGATGCCTCGGTCCGTGAGTATCAGTTCAAAACACCGCAGTGGACGGTCGGCAAGAACTTCGACGGTACCGGTGCGTTTGGTCCCGACCTTGTCACGGCCGACGAGCTTCCGCCTGGCGCGAAGGGGCTTCGGCTGGAGACCCGTCTGAACGGTGAAGTCGTCCAGTCGGCGAGCACGAACGACATGGTGTTTGATGTCGAAAGCCTGATCAGTATCTTGAGCCAAGCGATCACGCTCGAGCCGGGCGACGTCATCGTGACTGGAACGCCATCCGGGATCGGCTGGGCGCGTACACCGAAACTGCTGATGAAACATGGCGACGTATGCGAAGTCAGCGTCGAGGGGATCGGTACGCTGAGCAACCCGATCGTTGACGAAGCGGCACGTTGAACCGACCGGCTTCCCGACGGGTTGGGCCGCGACGCGCCCATTTAGGACATAGGAGACCTCCATGCATGAAACTACATCGCCGCGTAGGATTGCCGCAGTGCATTCGATCGACCATTTCGCGCTGAACGTGCCCTCGCTGGCGGAGGGGCGCCATTTCTTCGATGCATTTGGTCTTGATGTTGCCGATGTGCCTGGCCGTTCTGGCGAGCTGGACGTTCGGGCGGCGGATGGGCATCGATGGGCGCGGCTGATCGAGGCAACCAGGAAATCATTAGCCTACCTGAGCTTCAACGCGTATGCCGATGAGCTGCCGGCGTTGCACGATCAGATCGCTGCGGCCGGCGCCTCGTTTGTTTCGACAGGGCCCGGTCACCAGGACGAAGGATTCTGGTTCCATGATCCGGATGGGAACCTCATTCAGGTTCGTAGCGGCCGAAAGACCAGCCCGGATAGCAAGCCCCGGCACGTCAACCAAGAAGCGATAGCAGATATGCGCGGCGCATGCACGCGCGCGGACGTGCAGCGCGTATGTCCGAGGCGACTCTCGCACGTGTTGCTGTTCACGCCGGACGTCCTGCGCGCCGTGGCGTTCTACGAAAGGGCGCTTGGTTTGCGTCTGTCCGACAAATCGCTGGATGTGATTGCTTTTACCCATGCGCCACACGGTTGCGACCATCACCTGGTGGCGTTCGCAAAAAGCAGCGCACGAGGTTGGCATCACTCGTCGTGGGATGTCGAAAGCGTGGATGTTGTCGGTGAGGGTGCCGCACAAATGGCGGCGGCAGGCTATGTGAAAGGGTGGGGCACCGGCCGGCACGTCTTGGGGTCGAACTATTTCCACTACGTGGAAGACCCGTGGGGCTCGTTTTGCGAGTATTCGGCGGATATCGACTTTGTGTCGGCCGGACGTGCGTGGCCGGCGGGAGACTTCCCGCCGGAGGATTCGCTCTACCTTTGGGGACCCGCCGTGCCGGACAACTTCGTCCACAACACAGAGGCGTGAACGGCATACTGCGGAAGAAGGATCCGCGGTATGCCGGTCAGTGAAAAAGCGCATCATCCAAGGAGTGTTCAGTTGGACCGTAGATTGCCAGCACTCGACGTGAATCAGGCTTCGGACGCCCAGCGCACGGTTTTGCAAGCCATCCTCAAAGGCCCGCGAGGCAACCTCGATGGCCCTTTTCTGTCTTGGATACATAGTCCGGAGCTTGCCCAGCGTGCCCAGGAGCTGGGTGCATTTTGCCGATACTGCACAGGGCTTGCGCTGCGGCTCTCCGAGTTCGCCATCCTGTGCACGGCTGCAAAATGGCGGTCTCAGGCCGAGTGGCACATTCACTATCCGATCGGCGTGAATGCGGGTCTATCACCTGCATTGCTCGAAGCCGTTCGGTTGGGTGAGCCACCCACACTGGCGAATGCCGAAGAGGCCTTGATATGGCGCCTCGTTGACGAGCTCTATGAGCGCAAGCGCGTGACCGATGCAACCTACCAAGACGCGATCACGGCGTTTGGCACGGAGGTGCTCGTCAATCTGGTCGGCCTGCTCGGATACTACGCGCTGGTCGCAATGACGTTGAATGTTTTCAACGTTGTTGCGCAGGGACAAACCGAGTTGCCGTTCGGGCCAGACGAGCCTCAATAGCGAGAAAGTGCGCCGCCCTGGCGCACTTGGTGTACGTATGGCTGGGCCCGCAGCGTCGGCCTTCGTGTTAGTCGGCCTCTCACCGATGCAGTGAGTCTTCCGTTTCGCCCACCAGGCGATGTTGAATCGCACCGAAGATCGTCCGATTTTGTGCATCCATCATCTCCACGTGGATGCGGGCGCCGTGCTTGGCGACATCTGCTTGTGCATGAAATGCATCGGAAGGCGCATTCCGAGCGTTCAGTGTCATCGAGCGCGCTTGGTTCAAGTGAACAACCCGCTTAGCACCAACGAGCGTTCCGGCGCTTAACGCGCGCCAGCGGCTCGCTTGCACGATCCAGGGCGGAAAATTGGAGAGCGTCTCATCCTGACTTTGCATCGGCATTGGTTCGCCGTTGACACGCAGTGCGAGCGGAAACCTCACGCCATCAAGGTGTAAGGGATCGACGAACTCGTCAGGTGTGATCGCAATCGGTGCGCAGGAAATCGAGATGCATGCGCGGTGCGTGCGACACGTAGAGGGGGCTTGAGCTCCGTGTGCCACCGCACTCAATTCGCTTGTCAGCATGAGAAGCCGCACGTGGCGGATCGCATCTCGATGCGATGTGCTCATGGGAACGTCGTCAACGGCGGCGGATAGGCGGGCCTCGAAGCAAATGCCAGAGACGTCCGCAGGGAGCATGATGTTCTCGATGCCGCTCGTATACGCGTCGCTGATACCCTGCTGTAGACGTGGAATCTGCGAGGCCCCGCCGTCGACCGGTTGCTGTGTGCCCGCTGGCGCGGGAACGATATCGATGCGATATGGCGCCCGTGGTAGTGGCGCCAAACACTGCTGAACATCGAATGGGCGGGCCTCGTCGATGCGCTTGGCATTGAGCTCCTGGTACAGGGTTTCCAGCGCGCCCTTGACCCGCGTCCAATTCTCGAGTGCATGGATCAGACTCGGTGCGACGCCACGTGCAGGAACAGCGGTGGCCAGGTCGCGCGACACCACAACCAGTTGGCCGTCGCGCTTGCCATTGTGCAGGGTCGCAAGCTTCATGTGTCAGTTGGCCAGCGCAACAGAAGTCTCGGTAGGCGCCGCGTGTCGAATTCGCGCGGCAGGGAACAGAAAGTACGCCAGCGAGGGCAGCAGAACCAGCGCACCCAACATGTTCCAGACGAACATGAAGGCAAGCAGCAGGCCCATGTCGGCTTGAAACTTTATCGGGGAGGCAATCCACGTGGCAACGCCCAGTGCCAGCGTCGCCCCTGTGAGCAGGATGACGCGACCGGTAAACACAAGTGCCGAGTAGTAAGCCTGCGACAACGACCGGCCTTCGCGCAGTTTCGCCAGCGTCATGCTCATGACGTAGAGCGCGTAGTCCACGCCAATGCCAACGCCCAGTGCGATGACAGGGAGGGTGGCGACCTTGACGCCGATACCGAGCCAGACCATCAGTGCCTCGCACAGAATCGACGTCAGCATGAGCGGGAGTACCGCGCATACCGTTGCGCGCCAGGAGCGGAAGGTCAGCAGGCACAGCACGATCACGGCGCCGTAAACCCAGAAGAGCATCTCGTGGCTGGCCTTCTCAACGACGATGTTGGTTGCGGCGGCAAAACCAGCGGTGCCGGCAGCGAGGAGAAAACGTGCGTCCCCGCTGTCGTTTTGGTTTGCGAAATCCTGCGCCGCGGCCACCACCGCGTTCAGGGTGCTCGCTTTGTGGTCCTTGAGGTAGGCCAGTACGGTGAGGGTGTTGCAGGCTTCATTGGCCAGTTCGCGAGGTGCGCGCGCGGCGATGGTATTCAGCAGGCCCTGGCTCGGAACAACCTCATACCATTTCGTGTTGCCCTCGTTGAGGCCGATGGCCAGCATCCGGTCATAGGTGGCGAGTGAATAAGTCGATTCCACGCCCGGTATGCCGCGCAACCGCCATTCCAGTGCATCCGTCAGCATTGCTGCTTGATAGCTCGCACAACCTCCGTCGGGTGTTTTGACCAAGACAGCGAAGGCATCGCTCGACGCGCCATAGTTGGCGGCCATGAAGGCGACATCTCGGTTGTAGCGTGAATCCGCACGCAGCTCCGGTGCGCCAGGATCGAGGTCACCGACCTGAAGGCGTAGGCTGACGACGTATCCGCCGATCCCCAACACTGCCGCAGTCAGCGTGGTGGCCAACGCGACGCGTCGTTGTGTGAAATGATCGAGAAACGCCCATGCCGGATGTTTTGACGCTGCGGCAGGTGCGTCGTCGTCGTCGCGCAGGCTGCGCGCGGCGGCCGCGCGGCTCACGCCGGTGTAGCTCAGCAGGATCGGCAGTAATACCAAGTTGGTAAAGATCAGCACAGCCACGCCGATGCTCGCAATCAGGGCCAGATGCTGGATCACCGGAATACGGATGATCATCAACACCGCGAATCCGACCGCATCGCATAGCAGGGCGGCGAGCCCGGCCAGGAAGAGGCGGCGGAAGGTGTAACGCGCCGCCACAACCCCGGGCATGCCACGCCCGATGTCCTGCATGATGCCGTTCATCTTCTGGGCGCCGTGACTCATGCCAATGGCAAACACCAGAAACGGAACCAGCACGGAATAGGGGTCCAGTTGATAGCCCAGAAAGCGCACGAGGCCGAGCTGCCATACCACTGCAACGAGCGAGCAGCTCACCACCAACAGCGCACTACGCATGCAGCGGGTGTAGCCATACAGGACAGTGCAAGCGATGACGACGGCAATCCCGAAAAACATGAGGATCGTTTTAATTCCGTCGATCAGATCGCCAAGTACCTTGGCGAAACCGGTGATGTGGATCTTGACGCCCTGCGCCTGATACTTTGCCCGGATGCGTTCAAGACCCTCGGTCAGTGCGCCATAGTCGATCGGGTTGCCGGTTCTTGCATCGCGTGCCACGAGGGGGACGTAGATCACGGAAGACGCTCCGTCCATCGCGACGATCTGGCCAATTTCCCCCGAGCGCTGGACGTTCAACCGAACTTTGTCGATCGACGCTTGCGACGTAGGATCGTAGTCATCGGGGATGACGGGCCCGCCATCCAAGCCATCTTCCGTGACAGCAACCCAGCGCATGTTGGGGGTCCAGATCGACTTCATGAAGGGGCGATCCACACCCGGCAACAGAAAGACCTCATCGTTGATCTTCGCAAGCAGGGCGAGATAGTGTGGGTCGTAGATCGTTCCAGGCTTGCCGCTGCCGAGCGCCGGTGCTTCGACGCTGATGCGCACAGCATTGCCCAGGCCCTGCAACTCACCGCGATTGTCTAGATAGTGCTGGATGAAAGGGTGCCCGATGGGCAAGGTGTCTTCAAAACTCGCATTCAACGTGACGCGAGACGCTTGAAGCCCCAGCACCACACTCATCAGCGCGCAAAGCGCAACGACCACGACGCGATGATTGAACAGCAAGCGCTCGACCCAACCGCCGGAGTGGGGGTCGAAAAGCGCAGGCGCGCCCGCCGCCGCGTTGGGGCGGCGGGTAGGTTGCGGGGATGCCATCTGTATCTTCCTTTAACGATGGGAGGCCGACGCTTCGGCGGGCGTGTTGCCGGAGCGTACGGAGCCAACTGTGACCACGCCGCCAAAGCCGGCCCCAATCACGGTATCCGCCTGTTGTGCGATACCGTTGATCGGAAACGGTGGGCGTGGCATGCGTTCTGTGAACGATGTGCCTTGATCCCGGCTGACGAACACCTGCCCCGACTGATCCACGACCAGTAGCGCACCGTCACGCGAATAGAGGATGTCGGAGATCGTGAGTGGACCCGGGGATGTCAATGGTGCGAATGTCGCGCCACCGTCGGTTGATCGAAGCAGATTGCCGAGTAAGCCACCAACGACGACGGTGCCGTTGGGTGCCACATCCATCGTGAAAAGGCTGCCCTTGTATGGCACGACTGCCGGCGAGAACTGGTGGCCGTTGTCGTCGGTGCGCATCAGGAACCCTTGTTCGCCGGCAATCCAGGCGACGTCGCCTTGTTGGCGTACCCCATAGAGATGCAGGCTGCGCGGGTTATTGAGCCGGGCCGTCCACGATTGCCATGTTTTGCCGCCGTCCTCGGTGTGCACCGCAATCCCGTAGGCGCCCACTGCGGTGCCGCGGTTGGCGTTGGTGAACCAGATCGAGAAGAACGGCTTATCGGCACCCTCGGCAACCAGCCGCTCCGCGCTGGCCAGAAGGCGAGCGGCATCTGTGGAGGCGGCCTCCGGTTGGTCTTTGCTGCCCTGCATGCGCGTCTTGGCTTCAGACAGGGTCAACTCCGCGGCGCGAGCACCATCGAGCTGCCGCGTCCAGTGTTCGCCGCCATCATCGGTGTGAAGGATGACGCCCGCATGCCCGGCCGCCCAGCCTCGCCGTGCATCAACAAATTGGACGCAGGTGAGCGTGACGCTCACAGGGGTCCCCACTTGCCGCCACTTCCGCCCCCCATCGTCTGATAGAAGAACGATGCCGCGCTCACCGACCGCGACCAAGCGTGCACCGGCAAACGCGACCGATTGCATGACCCCATGCAGCGCCTGTGGCGACAACACGGCGGGACGTACCGCTGGGCGCGCCAGTGGCTCGGCAAAGGTTTCTTCCGGCAACGTGAGCGCGCAGCCTACCGCGGCAACCGCTAGCGCTTGTAGCATCCGACGGCGGGACAATCGCAAACCTGCTGACTGCATGGCGCTGCCCTCACTGACCCGCTGCCGCCATGGCTTCGGCGCTGAACATGCCGTCATCGAACGGCTTGGCGGGAATCGTGTACTGGGCCTTGTTTGACCCAAGCACGTTCTGCGCAAGGTAGCCGCCTTTGAGCAGGTCGTAGCTGCCAAAGGTTGTCGGCAACGCGCCAGGGGCGTCCGACATGGTCATCAACCATTGCCAGTACGATTTCCACAGTTGGCCGTTTGCATCCCAGCCGTCCGCAAGCACGCCGGTCCATGTGTCCTCATCGAGGTAAATCCGCTTGTGCGGAATCTGATGGCGCTTGCCTGACTTCAATTGCGCGTCCAGCACCCATACGCGATGGACCTCCCAGCGAACGGCATCCGGGTTGACGAAATTCTTGCCGAGCAGCTGTTCGTCCTTCACCTGCAATGCACGGTTCGTGTTGTAAGGAACGATCATTTCCTTCTTGCCGAGCAGCTTCCACTCGTAACGATCGGGCGCACCGCCGAACAGGTTGATTTCGTCGAACGTGGAGAAGCCGGAGGTGGCGGGAACGGGTGTGTCGTATGCGGCAAGCGGTACCTTGCGCACGCGGCGCTGACCGGGCAGATAGGTCCACACCGGGTCAACGCGGTCGGCTCGGTCGATTGCGTTCCAGCCGACCATGGCCTCACCGGCACGCAACGCCGGTGCCGAGTTGACCTGGTAGATCTTCCAGAAATAGCCATCGAATTTTTCTGCGCCACCCTTGACGTAGTAGGGACGCAACTCATAGACCTTGCCGGAAGACAGAAGAACCCGCCCGCCATCTGATGTCATCGCATAGTGGCTGTAGGCAATGACATCAGCCGGCGGGGCGTAGCGCAGCAGGTGGTTCCAGATCGCCTCGTCGCCGCTCTTGGGAATGGGAAAGGGCACCCCGCCATAGGCGTTTGCGACCTTCAGATTGCCTGCCTCGAGCTTCGCGCTGGTGGCGTTCTTGAAGGTGGCTTCATACACCCATTGCGGTGCAATGCCAGTGCGATGGGTTGGATACACGTCGATGCGATAGTCAGCATATTTCTTGAGCAAGGCCTGCTGACCATCGGTGAGCTTTTCCGCATACTGCGCCATGTTCTGCGCGGTGATCGAGTAGAGCGGCTTCTCATTCGCGAACGGGTCGGAGCGCTTGCCGTCGACCGCTTGGCCCCCTTTGATTTCCGCGCCGGTCCACTCCGGAATCGCACCGTCCTTGCTGGCGGCCTTCTCTGCGCCCATTGGGGTGAGCGTGCTTTTGAGTTTTTCGGCTTCTGCCGTGGTTACTGCGGCGTGTGCGCACAGGCTGAAGGACGCCACAAACGTGCTGGCGAGTAGAGTAATCGCTGCGAGGGAGGCGCTGCGCAGACGAACTGGGGGCGTGGTGCGTGTCATGTTGGATCTCATTGGGATAAGGCGGCGGGCGGACGGGTCAGAAGCTGCGCGACAACGAGAGCGAAACGTAGTCGCGGTCGGCCAGCGTCTGGCCAAAGGTCATGTGGCCGTGGGCATCCAGCAAAGGTGCCGCGGCGCCGAGGAAACGCGCGTACTTGAGGGCGATATTCCAAACTTGCTCGTAGGTGCCTTTCACGCCGATCGACAGGTTGCCTGTGTGGTAGCCAATGCCGTTAAACCCGACCACCGACGAGCGGCCGAACAGGTTGTAGCCGACGCTAAGGGGCACACTGATATCGAGCCCAGGCAGCACCTGGTAGTAGTTCGGTGCAAATACCAGCTGGATACCGCCGGCATCACGTGTGGCAAGGGGCGTGAGCGCCTCCGGATGCGCTGTGATGGACAGGCGCCTGTTCCAGCCGAACTCGGCGGCCAGGGTTGCATCTCGCCAGAGCGGCGTGCGAGGCACGGAGTACAGCACGGACAAATTGGCGTGGGCGGTATTGCCGACGGCATAAAGCGGGTTGCTGGTGTTGTTGCCCACGTTGGAGAAGTCGACGACCAAGTCGCTGGTCAGCGGCATGTTGTGGCGGATGGACGCTTCGCCTGCCACGTTTGCGTCGCCAAGGTTGGTCGAGAAGCTGGCACCGAATGAGCGCACGCCATTCGGATAGACCATGCGGTACGTCCCAAGCAGTGGTGTCGCATAAAGCTGAGGGTCTTTCGCGTTGAAGCGGATCGCGTAGAGGCCGAAATCCGTATTCCAGCCGACCGGCGAGAAGCGCAGTTGAAGACCGTACTGCCCGGAGTTCTTGCCATCCATGTCGCCCGCGCGTGAGAGTTGCGGCGGCATGCCCGGAATGGGCAGATAGAGGCTTTCTGCGCCGTCTCCCACGATGTCGGCTGACGAGAAATAGCTGCCTGCTGAAGGCAGCCGGTTGGGCCGCCAGGCAAATTGGTAGTACGCACCCAACGTGATGTTGTTGGGCAATTGCGATGACACAGTCAACTGCGGTGTCGGCCGGATGATTTGCTTGAACTCGGCGCTTGGGTCGGATAGAAATTTGGATACGTCGTTCGGCGACATACCGCCTGCGATGCCGTTGGCGCCGAAAAACAGCGTTTCCCCCCACAGTTGCGCGAGTTGGCCCGCACGTACGGTGACGGGCACTTGTCCAACTTTCTCAGTGCCGAACACGAATGCGTCGAGTAACTCGACTTGCCGGCCCTCAATGGTCCGGGTGGCACTCGTGAACTGATTAAAAGGGACACTCAGGTTATTCGTGGTGTGGGGCGAGTTGTTAGCGCTCTCGCGGTTATACATCGCGTCGTAATACGCATTGCCGGAGAAGCGAACGCCATAACTCTTGTACTTCAGGTCGAATTCGGAGAACAGGTCGACGCGATTTTGAATAGACCCACGATGGTGGAATGCGTTGTTGCCGTCATCCAGGTTGATCGTGGTCGGCGAAGCGGGGTTGAACTGGAGGCCAGGGTCTGCTGGTCGCAGGCGGTAGGCCGTGGAATAGGACAAGCGGGTGTTGAGATCACCGCTTAGGTCCGGATCGTCGAATGTGAAGGTGAATGCACGAGCCTGAGAGGTGAACAGGCCCGCCACCATTGCTGCAACAACTGCCGCGGCGGCCCGTGGCCGCCCCGTGTCATGCGTGGCGCCCGCACAGATTATCGGGCGGGCGGATGTGTTGTACATCGATCTCACGGGTCTCCTCTCGCTATTTGCCGCATCGGGCTCTAGGTGGATGCGATTTGGTCGGATTCATCGGCAGGCCTTTGAAGAGGGCGTCCTGGCAGGCGACGATCACGCTGATGTGCTGGAATTATTGGTGGGGGGGATTGCCGCGAAAAATGAAAGATTTCAATTTCAAAAATCAACAGCATTGATGGATCGAACGCGAAACGGGCACGCGCCTGACATTGCGCACTACCAGCACGTCGGGGCGTCCCGGTGGCCTCAGGGTTTGTACGGTGCTGCGGGGTTTCGGACATTTAATGCACAATGGCGCCGCTGTTGGCGACACTGCTCTTGACGGGTGTCGAGTAGCCGGCAGGAGACGACAGGCCACCGAAGTTCAGTGAAATTGCCTGCAGGTATTGATGAAATTGATGGATGAGAAAGCCTCGCGATGCGCCTCAAGGGTCTCGACCTCAACCTGTTGATGGTGCTGGATGCACTGCTGAAGGAGCGGAGTGTTTCACTGGCTGCGATCAGCCTTGACCTCGGCCAGTCGGCAGTCAGTTCAGCGCTAGCACGACTGCGAGACCATTTCGGCGATGAACTGCTGACACCTCTGAACAGGCAAATGGTGCCCACACCACTTGCACTGGATCTGCAGGATGCAGTGACTGAGTGGCTGCAAGGAATCGAATCCATCGTTCACGCACAGCCCGATTTCATACCGCGCGACAGTCGCAGAGAATTCGTTGTGCTGTGCTCGGACTACGTTGCGGTGACGTTCATGCCGAAGATTGTTCGGCGGCTTGCCGACGAGGCACCGCAAGCGTCCTTGGCAGTGAGGCCCTTGAACACGTCCTCCGCCGCGCTGTCTCCGACGGAGAACCTGGCGCGGCGCGGCGCCCACTTCTCAATTTTGCCGACCGACTACTGCGCGCCGTCACAGCCGTCGGCAAGGCTCTTCAATGAGCGCTTTTGCTGCTTGGCTTGGCGCGGAAACCCTCATACGCGTACCGGCCTGACGCTGGCCCTCCTGGAGCAACTGTCGCATGTGACATTGCAGTTCGGATGGCAATCGAACGATCCGTTCGATGCGCGGCCAATGGCGATCGCGGGCCTGCACCGGCGCAAACCAATCATGGTTGATCAATTCGTAGTTGCCGCAGAAATGGTGGTCGGCAGTTCATACGTAGCGCTCGTGCCGAAGCGACTTGGGGAGGAACTTGCACGTACGCTACCGCTTGATGTGTTTGATCTGCCTCCGGAGGTACGCGCTTCTCCATTCTCGGAGTCGCTCCAATGGAGCGACGCCCAACTGGACGATCCAGCATTGGCCTGGTTTCGTGATTTGATCATTGAAGTGGCACAGAATCATTGAGCCAGATTTCGGCGGCCGAAATGAATTATCGAGATCTGGACCTGAACCTGTTGATTGCGCTCAACGCGCTGCTGGAAACCCGGAGTGTCAGCCGCGCGGCGGAACAACTGCATATCGGTCAGCCGGCTTGCAGTGCGGCATTGGCACGCCTTCGCGATCATTTTGGCGATGAGTTGCTGGTGTCGGTGAGCCGGCGCATGATTCCCACGCCGTTGGCTCTGCAGCTCGAGAGGCCCGTACGCGAAGCGCTCGAGCGCGCCGAGGGCATTGCTCGCTTGCGCGCAGGATTCGACGCGCGATCTGCGATACAGCGGTTCTCGATCATCTGTTCAGACATGGTGGCGAAGCTGCTGTTTACGCACGTTGCCGCTGCGCTTGAGCAGGCTGCGCCGAGCGTGTCGCTCACGATTCATTCGGCCGCGCCGTTACGGTCCTCCCGCACGCTGGTTGAGGAGGCACTGGAGCGACGGGGAGCTGACCTCCTGGTGCTGCCTGGCCGCTATGTTCCGCAGGGCTATGGCCGTCTTCCGCTTTTTACGAGCGGCTACAGTTGCATCGTATGGTCCGGAAACAAGCGCGTTGGTGCGACGCTAACGCGCGATCTGTTTTACTCCTTGCGTCATGTCGCGCCGACGTTCGGGGATGGCCGCGTGATGTCTGTGGAAAATGAGGATGCGGGGGACCGGCGTCGGCGCCGCTTCATCGCGAAAAGCGAATACTTCCTGGCAGTGCCGGCTCTCGTGAGCGGCACGCAGCATATCGCGACCATACCCACCGTGTTGGCCTTGGCTTGCGCTCCACATTACGACTTGCGCGTGTTGCCGGCCCCGATTGCGTTGCCGCCGTTGAACGAAACACTCGTCTGGCCCAACCACCTTGAGGACGATCCGGCCAACCAGTGGATGCGCGAATTCATTCGAGACTGCGCGGAACAACACATGCCGAGAACGCAGGATGCGGCCGGCAGTGTGTAGTGGAGTTTCATGCAGGCACGGATGCCAGCTCGCGTGAGAATTTTCCGTCGAGCAGAATGAAGGCCATGCGAGCGGGTTGGTTGGTACGGTTGCTCCACGCATGGTTGGTGCCGCGTTGCACCACGATGTCGCCTGGCAACAATCGCGTCTCGCTGTCGTCGAGCACCAGCCAGATCTCGCCCGAAATGACGATGCCGTAATCGATCGTCTCCGTGCGGTGCATGAGCGCGTTCCCTGATGCCTTCGACGGATCGCTGCCAGCCGTTGAGGCATGACTGGCGCGGATTTCCGCAAAGACGCCCGCCGCCGCCTCATTTTGCTGTTGAGAGTCGGGTGGCATCTCGACGACACGGATGACACTGCCGCTGGATGTAGGCCCGAGGCGCAGCGGGCCAATGGTCGGGTCGGCGCTGCTGTCGATGGGCACGGGTGATGCATGCGTCCGCCAGATTTCAGTAAAGACCAGGCCCGGTAGCGCTTGAATGGGAAACGTCGCGGGCGGGGCACCGGCGCTTGTGATAACGGCACGGCCATTGGCGTCGTGACCCGTCACGATGCGGCGAATGGATGATGGCATGGAAATCTCTCGTCTAAGGTTGTTCGAAGCGTTGAACGCGGGCCGCGCTGTTACGGTGCGGTGGCGGTGCGCTCCAACATTTCGTTGATGAGGCCAACGCGCAGGTGGGGCGACGCACCTTCCATTTCCCATGCGCCGATCTGGATCGAGGCGTCAAAGATGAAGCGGCAGCGATCGTGCCGACGTGCCATGAAACGCGCAAGCAGATCGTCAATAGGCGCATCGAGCGCCAGTAGTTCGCCGAGCACAACTGCATCCTCGATCGCCATGCCGGCACCTTGGCCCAAATGGGGTGTCGTGGCGTGGGCAGCATCGCCGATGAGCAGAACCCGGCCGCGATACCAAGCTTCGGTCACGAATACGACTTCGAGCGGTTTGTAGACGACCTGCCACGAATCGACGATGGTCTCGCGCAGCTCCCCGATCGGGCCGGTGAACTCCCGCAGGCGATGACGCATCTGTTCAGCCAGCGCTGCCGGATCCATGCGCGGGTTGCCTGGTTCTTGCGAGGTGACGAACATATACATGAGGTTGTCAGCCAAGGGCACCAGGCCTGCGTTCGCCACGGAACTGTTGAAACTTGCCAAGTGGTCGATTTGCGGCGGGCGGGGGAAGTTGTGCCGCCAAACCGACTGACCGGTGAAGCGCGGTTGATGCACGTCGCCAAACAGCATCTTGCGCACCTTCGAGTACACCCCATCAGCCCCGACTACGAAGTCGTAGCGGCCCTGGCTTCCATCAGTGAAGGTTACGTCCACATGATCGGGGGACTGTGTGAAGGACTCGACCGTGGTGCCGAGCCGAATGCGCGTGCCTTTCTCGTGAGCGGTGTCACTCAAGACGCGATGAAGTGCGAGTCGCGAGATGCCGACGTTGGCGGGATAATCCGTACCCGCCAACCGCTTTCCGGGCATGCGTGCCTTGAGTGTGCCGTCGATCTCGTACAGACAGACGTCGTCGTACGGGAAGCCGGCAGGCAGGTAGTGGTCCAGGATGCCGAGGTGCGCCATGTCGCGCACGACGTTACTCTGCTGGATGATGCCGACGCCATAGACGGTCCATTCCGATTGGATCTCAACGAGATCCACTTCAATGCCTTGGTTGCGCAAGCTGACCGCGGCGGAGAGTCCGCCAATCCCGCCGCCGACGATCAAGACCTTGCTGATGCGTGCCATGTTGTCAATTCTCCTGTGGCCCGCGAGCGATGCAGTTCGTGCGGATGCACGTGGCCCGCAATCTCGCGTTATTGAATGCGATGGATGTTAGAAATGCGTTGCCGGTCGACGGACCGTTAACGTCGACAGACCGTGTTTGCGGAAAAGATGTGCTCGAACTGCGTCTATCCCGCAATTTCGATTGCTGCGTCGTGCCTCTTACGGAGGGCAATGGCAAAGGCGCACAGCAGGGCAATGGCCAGCGAGGCGCAGCCTAGCGCTCCGATGGCATCGCGTAATCCATGGGCCACTGCGGTCACCCCTGCGACGACGAGTGGACTCGTAAATTGCCCCAAATACACACTGGCCATGAAGTTGCCTGCACCGCGCCCACGCAACTCGCCGGGCAGTTGCGCCAGTGCCCATAGCGCGAGCGTCGGAATCATCATGCCGATGCCAAATCCGTTGAAAAGGACGGCTACGATGACTTGGGTGTACGTGTTGGCCTCGGACAGGACGATGAAGCTCCCGCCCGAAAGCAGGAACGCAACGCACAGGACACTGGGCGGGCGAAAGCGACTGCTCAAACGACCGGCAAGGGCACCCGCAAAGACGGCAGCATGCGAGGCACCAATGGCAGCGCCGATGAATTTCGGCGACTGCACGGAAATACCGGCTAGCAAGAAGCCGAGTTGCACGGCAACGACGAACAGGCTTACGCCGGCGCACCATGTCAGCAAATACACCGGGGACAGCGCGCGCCATGGGAAGGGTGCCGTGTTCTGCGGATGGCTTCGCGGTGTGACGGTGTGGCTCTGGCTCGGCTCCCAAAGTACGAGCGCAATCAAGGGCACCATCACAAAGCCGGCAAGATAGAGCCAGAACGGGGTGCGCCAACCGAACTCTCCCAGGGCGCCACCGACTGCAAAGAAGAGTGCTGCGGATAGCGAACCGGTCATCGTTTGCCACGCGAGCATCCGCGCCCGGGCGCTGTCAGCGTAATAGTCACCGATCAGTGCGGTGCTGCTCGTGATGATGACGGCTTCCGCTAGCCCCAGGCCCAGGCGGCTCGCCAAGATGGCGTGCAGGTTGTCAAGCCACAGAGGGCCCGTGCCGAAGACACCGTAAGCCAGCAGGGCACATGCAAGGGGCCGCTTTCGGCCGTGGCGATCAATGAGTGCACCTGCCGCCGGGCCCAGGAGGCCGATCATCAAGGCCGGTGTAGTCAGCACCAGCGGCACCAGGACACCAACCATGGGCACCGTGGAGAAATGCGCTTCCATCTGGGGCAGCAGTGGTGCGATCAGAACGGCGCCGAGAATTGGCAAGCAACTACCGACAAGAAGGAGTAGTCCGTGAAGGCGGGCCGGATGGCGCATGCTCGGCAATGGTGTGTGAGGGCTGTTCATTGCGTGTGGATAATCAGGGGCACATATGCCGACGAAGCTCACCGTCGGGTCTCGGTTGTGCGTCATCTGTGAGCCGGTTCGGTTCTTGCGAAGCTAACTTCACGATGCCGTCTTTCGTTATTTGCAGCTGGAGCGCAGTCAATGCTTTTCCGAGGCACGGGCCGCTGACGCAAATGCCGCTGCGGATATCAAACTGCGCTCCATGTCCGTGGCAAACGATATAGGTGCCTAAGGCATTCATGTAGGCGTCCTTGCGCCATGCCATCGGAGCGCCATCAATGTGAGGACAAGCATTGCGGTAACCGTAGACCGCATCGCCGATCCGCACCACGAACACCGTATCCCGCTGCTCGCCGTAAGGATCAAAGCCCCGGGCGCTGCCGTCAGGGAGCGCCAGCAGGGGGCAAAGGGCGATCCAGTCCATCACCGAAAATCAATGCTCGGGGCCGGCCGGCGAAGGGCGGCCGGGCGCCCATTTTTCGCGCGCTTGGAACAGGAAGATCTGCGAGCTGTCCGCCCCCGCAAGTGCCTCGCGCGGCTGCCATTGATCGTCGTGCAGATCCATGTCAGCGTCGTATTCCACGTGGCAACCCAGCGGGCTGTTGAAGTACCAGAACCAGTTCGATCCGAACTTGTGCCGCCCCGGTCCCCAGAAGGACTGATAGCCCTTGGCTGCGAATGCCGTGCCGGCCTGCATGAGCTCGGTCGGGCCGCCGAGGTGAAAGGTGAAGTGTTCGCATCCCTGCATGAACGGGGGCGTTTGCAGCAGGAACAGCGTGTGATGATCGAGCGTTCCGGCCGGGCGCATAAATGGGCCGACGCCCGTAAAACGATCGGTGCAGACGAAGCCAAGGCGCTCGGCGTAAAACGCCTCTGCGCGCGCCGCATCCGGTACGAAGCAGACCACGTGGGAGAGGCCGCGCGGCAGGGCTTGGGCGTTTTCGTTCACGCCGATCTCGTTGACGGCACGTTGAGGCCGGGCTCCCGGCGCATTGACCGCTTCCGCAGGCATTTCGATCGGGCGACGGCATGTCACCTGGAAGCCCAAGGCGAAGCCAACGTCGTCCACGGTTTCGAGCGATCCGTCGGCGAGGTGCTTGACTTCTCGGTCTCGCCCGAGTTCAGTGGCGATGGCCTCCAGTGTGGCTTGGTCCGCTACCCCATAGACCGTCTTGCGAAGCATGGTCGCGGTCGGCAGCGCCGGAGGGAGCGTGACGTCGTCTTTGCGGGCCAAGACGATTGCGGTTCCGTCGAGCGCCTCGAAGCGCCCGCCGGCCTCCGTGACGTCAACAGGACGCAGGCCGTAGTCGGTCAAGAATTGTGTGCACGCAGCGATGTCGTCGACACCAAATACAAGCGCGTCAGGTCCAAGGATATTCATAGTCGGGTCGTCTGAAAGTTGAAGGTCAGCAGGCTGTGCGACCGCCCAGGGTTTCGGCAACCCAGTCGGCGATGTATGTGCAGGCGTTGGCGGAGTTGTCGAAGCTTCCGTGTTGAGAGCCGCCTTCACGCTCGGTGAAGATCTTGAGCTCGCGTTTGGGGCTATTGACGAGTTGATCGAACGTCCGGTGTGCCCAGTGCAGGGGAATCTGTGAGTCCTGTTCGCCGTGCGTCACGAGGAACGGCACGTTGATTCGGTCGAGCACGCCGTCGAGATGGACGTTCTCGGCAATGCGCATGAAATCGTCAATGTCCTTTGCACCCCAGACCCACTTGACGTGCTCCCAGTAGTGCGGGACCGGGAAGCTGCCTTCTCTGGCCAGCCGTTTCTTTTGCACATCGCGCCAATCGTGGTTTGCGCCAAGCGTGACGCCGCATGCGAAGCGCGGTTCAAAGGCAACCGCGCGGGGGCAGAAATAGCCACCGAGAGACACGCCTTGGAGCCCGATGCGCCTAGAGTCCACGTCCGCCCGGGGTTCGAGCCAATCCACGATCTTGCTGGCCCATGCCTCGGAGTTGTAGACAGCCGTCATGCCATACAGCCGCAACGCTTCGCCCGATCCCGGCTGGTCGACGATCAGCGATGAAATTCCACGCTCGGCCAGCCAGCGCGGGAGCCCGACTCGGTAGAGCATTTCCTTGGTGGAGTCGAGGCCATTGATCTGCACCAGCAGCGGAGTAGGGCCCTCGACGCCTTCGGCACGCACGTAAAGGCCGCTGAGATGTGTATCGCCGTAGGGGATACGAACGCGTTCACAGTTTTCCCCCGACAGTTCGATGCCGCGAGCAAAGACATCGAGGAACTTTCGGTAGAGCGTCTCGCGTCCCGGGGCGGCATGGGCCTGCAGGCGCTCTGTAGTGATGTAATACGTTGCCGCGCGGTTGTATTTCTCGCCGGCGGAGATCAGGCGACCGCGCGCCTCGTCTTCCTCGGCGAGAACGCACAGCTTGTCCGCCATGCGCACCCACGTGTCCCGAAATGCCTGGGTGCCCGCGGCATCTGGCTGCTTGGAGGCTTCCTGGAGCGGCGCGCACATCGCTTCAATTTCTCCGATGCGTGCACCCATTTCAATGGCCAGATCGACTGAAAGATTCCAGACGTAGTTGGTGGGGAAATACTTGAACAAGGTGGTCGTCCCAGAAGCGAAATGATGTGGAGAGCACCACGCCGGCCGGAACGGAAGTGTGCTGGTGGACCAGTGGCTCAAGCACGACGGGATGTCAGGAGGCTACTCGCCAGTCTTGATGGCGTTAAATCGTTTGTTTCAATGCGTGGTATCCAATCGCCGTATACCTGGGCCTGTGTGGCCGGTCCTGCGGTGTAAGTGATCGGAGCACCCATTTCCTTGTGACAGCGCCGTCCTCGATCGCTGGCACGTGTCGACAAGGGCCCCCGGCTGGGGCTTCCGTAGAGGAGTCTTCGCGCTTTAGGGGCATGTCTGGATCGATGCGTGCTGTTGATGCGCGCTGAGTCAAGCGATGCTAGGACAGGAAAAATTGCGGTTGTTACGAAAGATTGTCATGGCAGAATGACGTTTTATTCCCGGCTGTGGACGAGGTGAGCGAACAAACAGAGGGCAAGAAGTCTTGCGGTTGCTTGGAGTGGAGTCGCGGAAGCAATGGCGGACGGAAGGCAGGCGATATCAACCGCTTCTTCCATAAGCTGAATGAACGAAGGGCCGATTTGAGGAGCGTGGCGGACGAAGCTTTGGAAATCATTTGTTCCAGGAACGCGGTAGCCCGGTCCGCCAGTAGCCGATATTCATGTGCGGACGTACAAGCAGGCGCTCATGGTGCGATGAATAATTATCGTTCGTGCAACCGATTCGTCCTGGCTAGGCTTTTCTTATCTTCTAAGGTGGTGCACATCAACGCCAACGCCAACTTCTACTGAACCGAACCGAGGCACTTTCCTATGACGAGCGCGAATCTTGAGAGCCAACTGACCACGCCAGAGCGGCTCAAAATGTACGTTGGCGGGCGAAGGGTGGACTCGTCAAACGGCCGGACATTGGAGAGCTTGAATCCTTACCAGCAGAAGGTTTGGGCTGTTGTGCCAGACGCATCGCAGGAGGACGTTGCTTCGGCGGTTTCTGCAGCGAGAGACGCTTTCGATAACGGGCCATGGCGGCGTACTACGCCGCAGCAACGCGCCGCGATGATGCGTAAGCTCGGCGATTTGATCGCTAGCAATGCTGAAAGAATGGCGAGGATCGAATCGTCCGACAATGGGAAGCTGCTACGAGAGATGCTTGGCCAGTGGAAGTACCTTCCCGAATGGCTGTACTACTTTGCAGGACTTGCAACGCAATCGTGCGGTGAGGTTTTGCCCAGCGACCGCCCGAACTATCTTGCCTTTACCAGGAAAGAGCCGATCGGCGTGGTGGCGGCGATTACGCCTTGGAACTCCCCATGTCTGCTAATGATGTTCAAGCTCGCACCAGCGCTTGCTGCAGGGTGTACGTTCATTGTGAAGCCGTCGGAGCACACCCCCGTCTCCACGCTGAAGTTCGCTGAGTTGATGGAAGAGGTCGGATTTCCGCCAGGCGTTTTCAACGTCGTAACGGGTGGGCCCAATGTTGGGAAGTGGCTAGTGTCAGACCCGCGCCTTGACAAAATCACTTTCACCGGCTCGGATGGCGTAGGCAGGGCGATCGCCCATGCAGGCGCGGAGAACTTCACACGCGTGTCGCTCGAATTGGGGGGGAAATCGCCGCAAATCGTTTTCAATGATAGCGATGTGGCGGCAGCAGCCAACGGCGTTATTTCGGGTGTGTTCGCCGCAACCGGGCAGACCTGCATGGCAGGCTCACGGCTCATTGTTCATCATTCTGTGCACGACCAGATTGTTGAGCGAGTCGTTGATCGCATCAGAAGCATCAAGCTTGGCGACCCTATGGACCTGAACTCGGAGATGGGGCCGACTGCCACCGAGCCGCAATTCCGCAAAGTTCTTTCGATGATTAAGGCCGCTGAAGCGGAGGGGGCGACCGTGGCCTACGGTGGAAAGCCTGCGCCGGAGGGCGGGTTCTTTGTCTTGCCGACAGTGCTGACTGGCGTAACAAATTCCATGACGATTGCGCGCGATGAAGTGTTTGGTCCAGTCTTGTCGGTGCTGACTTTCGATACGGAGGAGCAAGCGGTGCAGCTTGCAAACGATACTCGCTACGGCTTGGCGGCCGGTGTGTGGACGCTTAACGTGCAACGAGCGCATCGGGTTGCAGCACAATTGCGTGCAGGCAATGTCTGGATTAACGCCTATCGTGTGACGGCGCCGTTCGCACCTTTTGGCGGTTTCAAGCACAGCGGCATTGGTCGGGAGAATGGTCGAGATGGTATGTCTGAGTTTCTAGAAACAAAGACGGTCTGGGTTGAGCTTAGCGGTGCTCTTCGTGATCCGTTCACGATGGGCTAGTTCGAACGATGGAACGGCTGCAGCCGTTCCCGACGAAGAAATGTTAGACGTCGAAGGACTACACGTTTCGACGAAGTTGGTGGTGTCCGACGATCCGTTGTTGCGTTTTGGTGTGTTGCATCGACCGGTTGAATCCGCAGCCGGTTGCCGACGCTGACGGCAATGGGGCAGTCTCGGTCGAGAGTGTCGTAGCTCAGGTGCGGGCCTTTTTATCGATCTTGCGACACCATCCGCCATGTCGGAATGCTGCCCTCGAAACTATCGAACCACTCCCGGATCGCGTCGGCCACAAAGCTTGGATCACAAGTAGCGACATCCGGAACGCATGCGTGAGTGAGGCTTTCGACGTCAAAACGTCGTTCCGGCTGAGCTCGCCAGGCGTCGCGGTCGCGTGAATTTAGCGGGCGCTATGACCATTCAAAACCCACTGGACATTGCATAACCTGCGGCGACGAGCAGGGCGATTCGCGCTATTTATCAAAAGGGTCTACTCTGGCCCTCTGACGATTTCTCCATATGAAAATAGCGATGTGGCAGTTGTTCGCTTTATCGGAGCGAGAACTTGTAGTGCGCTGCTAACCAGCTGGACAGGCCTGATGATCTCGCGATCCACATCGTGAATTTTGGCTTCCGTGGTATAGATTGCTTGCTGGTCTCCTGCACCTTGCCAAGCTTCTTTCAGGACGACGCTGTAGTGCCCGGTAGCTTGGGTACCGCTTCCGTCATTGCTGATATCAACGGCAGCAAGCAGCTTAACTGCCTCCTCATCGCCGTCCGGCACCAGTTCTATGCGTACCCGCAACATAGGTCAATTCCTTGCTTGGTTGGTTCATTGGGTGGGCTGGGCTTGCTCCATGTCGTCAAGCTTGTTTCGAAGTGTTTCCACGAGCCAGCAGACAAAGCTTTCCCATCCTTCTTGGCTGATGGCTAGGCCCTTGCCACCCTCGATCAGAACGCAGGTTGGTAGCTCTCTGGCTGTAAGCTCAGGATGGAGCAGCAGCCAGCGAGCCAGGATGTTCTCCAACTCGTACGGGACATCCTGAAGATGGAGGTAGGTGCCGACGTCAGCTTCGAAGTGAGGAAGCCCGGCCGGCAGCCAGGACGATAAGAGCCGCATTTTCTGTTGCAGTGACATAGCAGATATGGCTTCGACATCCGGTTCTTTTCCCCATCTGTGATGGTAAAGCGGATTCATTTGGGCAAGTCAGAATGTTGCCTGAAGCAACTCCAAAGGGAGCGCACCGGACATGGAATGATAGCTGTTGGCCGGGGGGCCATCAGAGGATTTCTTCCCGAACAGGAAGTTTTGCCCATTTGAGCCAGACTTTGTCGCTTGAATCTTCCCGAGCGGGAAGATTCCGTGCCCGAAGGCTAGTCGGGCGGACAAATCTCGACGACCTGTGCGGAAAAGATAGAAAGTGACCTGTTGCGCATTGCCGGCCACTTTAACGTTGCGTTACCTGACGTCTTTAGGAGGACTGTCATGTTTTTTGCGCGCGTGGGCTGCAAGATAACCACGACTATCAGTGCACCGATGCGCTGGCGGCGGGGCGACTGATTTCCCTCACCCGTAGCAAGGAAGCTCCCACAAACAATCTCTATCTGGTGTGGATCAAGGCTTCGATGCGCAATCCACGCATCGTTCATGTTCGCGATGTCATCCTTGGCCTTTTCAGCCGGAGTGCCCGGCGCACGGGAGGACCCAACGGTCGATGGGTGTCCGTGCCCTCGACGCCGCCGTATTGATCGCTGCGATGTTCGGCACTCAGCTACCACCAATCGAAGCGCCGAAAGAAGCCGGCGGGCTCGAGCCCGATCGCATGCAGCCAGTCCACTACCTCGACGACATCGAGCCGCCGCTCCAGTAATTCGACTTTAGCGACATACGATTGCGGCTTCTGCAAAAGTTCAGCTAGTGCACTTTGAGTCACTTTTTGTTCGAGTCGGGCCTTACGCAACTCCGTTACCACGACCGCGTACCGCTCGGAATGAATGGTCTTCATCCTCGAATGCGACCATCGATTCCAAAATATCCCAAAATAGGATATTTAAGGATAGAATGCTGGCCCTCGTTCAATACACAAACTCATATGAGCTCACGTAGCGCGCGCCGAAGAGCGGTGGCCGAAGGCCGGAGATCCGTGAAGGCCGAACTGAAGGTCCAGACCGGTCGGAAGAAGGTCGAAGTCGAAGTGTCGAAGTTCGGCTTACACGTTGTTGTAGAACAAGCAGATGTCGCGCAAGCAGTCTTCTTTGAAGACTTAGAAAGGCTGGATATCTGCTTGAAGCAAGGCAGTAAGGTTTCCCTTCGTTGCACACTCGAAGGCGCGGAATGGCTTGCGGTCAAGCTCTTACCCGAGGAGCGTGATCACGACTTTCTTTTCCATGCAAGAGACGGTCAACGCTACTGCGCTTGGGACGACTTGCGTTAGCTTCCTAGCTACACGTATGTGGCTACGTCTCGTCTCTCGCAACTGCTACGTGCCGGTGTATTGCACAGGCCCATGATCCTCTTTCTCGACTACGACGGCGTTTTGCACCCTGATCATGTCTACCTGGTCAATGGCCGTCCGGTGCTGCGGGCGGATGGTGAACTCTTCATGTGGGCTCCCATCCTTGCTAGGATTCTGGCGCCTTACCCCGATTTGAAGATTGTCCTTTCGACGTCGTGGGTCCGGCTTCTAGGATTCAATCGAGCCAAGAGCTATCTTCCCAGAGAGTTACGCGATCGCGTCATTGGGGGAACATGGCATTCAGCGATGGGGCGCCATGGTGAAGGGGCTCATCGGCTCGAGGGCAACTGGTTCGTTGCTGCGTCGCGCTTTCAACAGATTGCGACGTACGTCAGTCGTGCGGGCGCACGGGCTGAGCACTGGCTCGCGTTGGACGACGACGGAGAAGGGTGGAGCCAACTCCTTGAGGCTCGTCTTATTCTCACGGATAGCGACCGGGGACTTTCCGATGTCGCTGCACAAGCCGCATTACGAAGCCGACTTACCAGGGAAGCAAGACGAGGCGCGTCGCAAGAACGGTCGCGTGGCACGGCTAATAGCATTGCATCCGAGCGAAATCGGCGCCGTGCATGGCGAAAGCGCATGCGCCGCCTAGTCGGGCGAAGAGAATACATCAAGCGCATTATTGTCGATAGCCAGGACGACGTCATTGACCTTTGGATCGTTGCCGCGCGCTTAAACGGTGGCCGCCTACCAGCTGGTCTTGTGTCCGACGTTGCCTTGCGACTCACGATCGAGCGGGCGATCGCGATGCCCTTTCAGATCATTGCTAGAGCTGGGTCTCAGCCTCACAGTAAGGTATCAGCACGTCGTCCATGACTGGGTTGGCATGCTGCGATCAGCCAACGTCATCACGGCGCGTTAGTCAGACGTGCTTAAGGCATTGGCTTGCTTCGGCTGGTGACCAGAGCTATTGATCTCAGGCGTCGACGAGAGATCGGCCGCTGAAAGGAACAGGTTTGATCACGTTTCCGGCGCTCGTTGGGCTAAATGTAGGTGCTTGAAGCCGTTCAGGCTGCCCGATGCGGCTGGCCCGCTTGCTGAGTTTAGGCTGTCGGGGCGATGTTATTAGGATAACCCCAGCATTTTGCAGTGCGGGCCAGCACGCATGGGCGGCGACTGCGTCAACGCGACACACAAGGCCGGCGTCGAGCGGAAGGCCACGGCCCCCCCATGGGAATACCCTGGACGTGTCGGATTGAGCCTGGCACCGCAGTGTAAAGAAGAACCGGTGCTGTCGAGGTCGGGTACGGTCCGATCTATGTCGACGATGTGCCAGGGAGAACATTTGCTCCGCAGCATGAGCCCAAAAAATGTCTCGTCGCGGCGATTTGACGGATCGCGGTTCTCCGCCGGTGCTGCCGCCCGTGTCAGGGAACCCCCTAGCAGGGGGCCGGCGTAGTGTCGGCCCCCCTCAACGGGGGTACATAATTCTTCCCGTAAATGTCATAACCGGAGACGGCCGCGCGCAGTTCCTCGCAATCGGCTCGGATATTACCCATCGGAGATGCATCGCACATTGTGCCTCGCCAGTCCGCCTTCACTCGGTAGCGGCGAAGGCCGTTGTTGCGATGCGACGGTGGGACTTGACAACGTCGCACGCTGGCGTGGGCGTACATGACCCGCGGAAACGGGGATGAGGATGGGGCCATTGCCGCGTTGCAAGAAGCATTATTAGAGCCAGAGAAGCCTTGAATGCAGTCGGGTCAACAAAACAGGATTCAGTTGACGATCGCCGCACTCGCGGCTTTGGTCATGCGCCAAGCGCGTCAGGCACTAATCGAGGGCCGAATAGTCTGCGGTGTGGACCGCGTTCCAGGGGGCTTGATCGGCTTGAGATCAGAAGATCGCAAAGCCATGGCACTCGTCTCCCGGCTATGCCTATCGCATGGCCTGCCGGACCACGGCGCTGAAATACATCAGTTGCTTGCTCTGTCCTGTCGGCCGATGAAGGAGTGGTTGCCCGCGATCGCGCTGGAGAGCACGGGTTGGGGGGATATCGTACTGATCGATGGTGAAGATCGCTCGCCAACGGCAGAGGCGGAAGAACTGGCCAGCGGCTTTTCGACGGTTGCTGCGGGAATGGAGGAGATGCTCTTCCAGAGACTTGTTGATCTGCTCGACAAACAGCCAAGCGCGCTCGCTAACAGCTACTACACCAATATCCGAGAATTCGTGATTCGCCACCCAGTCGCGAAGCTTGATGACGTACGCGAGTTTGGCGCCGAACTGACTTCCTCCTTATGGGCCTGCCTGCAGCAGTTCTATGAACCTATTCCAGAATCCTGGTCGATCAGAGGCACGATTCCAATCTGCGCGCATTGCCGCGGGGCCATGAAACCTCGGTTCGACGGTCTTGCCTGCAGGTCGACCGCATGCTCCATGTCGAATCCTACCGAAGTGGGTGAATACAGGGAGCGCGAAAACTCCGTTCGCGTATTGCATAGCATTAGGCAATACTGGGTCGAGCCGGGAATCGATGAGATTCGCTTATTTGATGCCCTGATCCATCGCGGGAAAACCCCAAGGCTATATCCCAATCGAGATCGCGTCGATATCGAGATCAAAGACGTCGGGATAGATCTGAAGGCATATTCAAGCCCCGAACTCTTGGCGTGGAGACTCAATCGAAGTATCGGTGGACTAGCGTTCTACGAACGAAAATGGCTCGTAATTCCTGACTGGCTGACGCAGTCAGTGCCTGCTTACGTACGGCGTGTGTCGAGCGCTCTGGAGGGGCAGGCAAAAGCGATTCGTTGTATGACTCTTAGCGACGCGCTTAAGGAGTTGAGTAGCGATGCGTGAACCATTACGTCCGTACCGAGGGCCTGACGTACTAAATTATTTGTGCATCGTTGCAAGCGAATTCCTTGGCCACACCAGCTTGCGAGATTTCCCCAGCTTGCTCAGTGGCTTCGATTCTATCGTTGCATGCTTGGAGCCGAGGGTCAGCGGAGCGCTGCGCAATCTGCGTGTGGCTGGAATTGCACCGGTGACCCTACGTGAGCTGCGATTGATGGTGGAGAGCTATCGCGCTCACCACGCGAGGATCGAACGGGAGCGCGGTGAGCCCCACCGCGATCGAGGACCACGGGAAATTTCGGCGCGATTTATCGTCGACGATGATCTTTCGTTTCGCGCCCGCTGGACGAGCATCGTGCCGGACGACGTGATCGAGGCGAGCCATTGTCTATCAGAGGATCTGCCCTTGCGGATGGTGGCGCCGGCACATTTGCATGACCCGACGCAAGGGGCCGATGTGAAGAGTCTGTTTGGTCGCTACGAGGGCTATGTCGAGGCTCTGGATTTCACACCTCTGCCTCCAGATCGCTACGATCTTGCGAAGGTCGGACACGCCCCCGGATTTCTACCGTGGTCAGAGCTAATCTCCCAGGCAGAGAAATTCGATCATATCGACGAGCTACGCGGCCGCCAGCGGCCTGGGGAGCGCCTGTGGCACGGCCGCCTGCATGACAGCAGGGGAGACGCCACGGCCGTGCTATGGAAGGCGAGCCCGGCCGGACTCGTGCGATCGGAAGGACTCGACCTTGTCGATGTCAAACATCTCATTGGCCTGCCCGGAGCGGGTAAGACAACGTTGCTATATCTGCTGGCTGCTTGCCTTGCGGAGCGAGGCAAGCGCGTCTGCTTTCTCTTCCCGTCGATCGAGGTAGCAACAGGCTTCCTGGAAAGGCTCGCATTGTACGATGTAAGCGTCGGGCTGCTCTCTGGACAAGGGGATACAACACGGAACAGACACGTACTGAACTTTTCCGCTGCATTGTCGGCGGAGAGTCGCGGATACGGAGTGAGTCGTGCCGGCGCAGCCTTCTTTGCGACGACTTGTGCTCTTGGCGGCTATGCAAGCGAAGAAGAAGAGCCATTTCCCCATGCGACCCCGCCATGCACTGGACTAATGCAGCGGCCGGCGAACGGAGGAGTGTCACGCCCGCATCAGTGCGCATTATCATCCGTCTGTGGCCGGCAGTATTCGGAACGGGCGCTGATCTCCGCGAATATTTGGGCGGGTCACGTGCTGTCCATGGACCGTTCAGTGTCGAGGCTATACACGGACACGCGCTTGCGGCATTTCGAATTTATTGCCCGAACGTTCGATCTGATCGTCGTGGACGAATGTGATGGAGCTCAGAGTGCGCTCGATGCACGCGGGACGCCTACGACGAAGTTGTCCGGCGACTCTGATTCGGTCTGGGATACGTTGATCCACGACCTGCATGGCAAAGCAGCTCGCGGCAGAAATGCCTTTGTGGCCGGTGTTAGCGTTCCCTACTTGCTTGAAATGACCGGCCGGTTCGGACGTGCCACGGAGCGGCTTACCGCTCGTATCATGCATCTCGATCGCAAGTTCCGGGACCGGAATGCCAATCTGCTGCTGACTTCGCTGTCGCTCATTGCCGATATGTACGCTTATGATGGAGACTCTGATGAGGAGGATTCTCGGCAGCGTGACGCCCGTAATGGATTGGAGCGGGTCTGGGATGCGGCGGCGAAGCATGTCGCTTTTCGACACGCTGTTCAGGAGGATGAAGACGATGAGGTAGAAGGGGACATCGCCCATGACCGCGATCTTGCGCAGGCGGCAATCTTGCTCGGCATGAGTGATGAGAAGACTCTTGGCCTCTATGAGCAATTGCGCGACGGACTCGACATATGGGACAGGGACGGACATGAAAGCGCTATTCGGGAAATCGCCAAAGCCCTGAAGGCAATCCCCACCTTGCAGTCGCCACATAGCGACGAAATTTTTTTCAGCTACACATCGTTGCTGACGACAGTCTCCCTTCTGGTGCTGCAGCATTTTGGTCTCGCTCCCCATCTGCGGCTCATGAATTCGGAAGGACTCGTCAGCGACGGGGTGTTCGAATCGCGTCTTTCAAAGGACCAACTGGCAATCCTGCCGGAGTCTTTGGCGGGTCGACTCAGTGGCGTGCGCTACACGGTGAGCGAAGAGGGGAACGTTGACATTGCGCAGGTCTCATTTACCGGCACGCCGAGGTTGTTGTTTCATCGCCTTGTCGCGCTGGGTCGCGAGGTTGGTAGCGAGCCTGCAGTGCTCCTTACGAGCGCAACCTCGATGCTCGTACACAGCCCAAGCTTTCACGTGACTATCGGGCCGGACTACGTGTTGCAGCGCCCCAATGCGGGCAAAGGGTGGGAGGCTTCTCGATATCGTTTTCTGCCGCTGAAAGATCCGCAGGATGCAAGTCGCTCTCTCAAGTTTAGTGGGTCTCGGCTATCGGATCGCGAGCGGGTGCTTAAGGCCATGGCGGACCAACTGCTACGAGGAGGCCACCTCTCCGAAGTGGAGTCCGCGCTTCGGAGCAACGATGTCGTCGATGGCCTCGGCCGGAAGGCGGCCTTTGTAGTCAATAGCTACGAGCAGTGTATGCTCCTCTACGAGCACATATCCGCCAACTTCCCGGCCTGGCGTCGACGAGTCAGATATCTCGTGCGCGCCAATCACAGCGGTACGGTACATCCAAATGCGCTGACAGCATCGGAGATCGAGAACCTCGGCAAGGATCAGGAATGGGAACTCCTGATTTTTCCGATGAACGCAATTGGGCGAGGCGTGAACATCGTCTATCAATTCGGAGCACGGCTCAACAAGGCCATGCTTGGTTCGCTGTTCTTCCTTACGCGTCCGCACCCGCGTGGAGATAGCTTGCAATTGATCCAGGGGCTGGTAGGTCGCCAGTCCGAAATGTTCGACAAGAAGCGCTTTGTATCGACCCCTGAAGCACTAAACGCGTTCAAGAAGGCCAAAAGGGAAACCGCCTCAACTATCGAATATCTCCTCCGGCTGCCGTTGGCCGCGCATGCATTGGGCGAGTATGCCCGGCCGTTCGTCGCTGATCAGATGATCATCATCCTGCAGACCATCGGTCGCGCCATGCGAGGTGATTGTCCCGCCTTTGTCTATTTTGTTGATTCAGCTTGGGCACCGAGCTCGGCCCGTGGTGAAGCAGATAGCGCAAAGACGTCGATGCTGGTCATGATGCAATCCATTCTCAAAGAATGCTTGCGCCATCAGGAACCATCAATTCGAGAGTGCTACGAGAGCCTCTATCAATCATTTTATATACCACTCAGCAGTATCGAAAACCTTGAGGTCGCCGATGAATCACCTGTTCGACAATGACATCGTTTGGACGCGGCGCGGAAAGACGGTTCGCGATCCATTAATCGTCGGCAGACGAATCAGCCGAGAATGGCTTGCTGGCGATGTCGTCACAATGAAAGTCCGGTTCATTGGCGAGTTGGGCAGGGCGCTTGCCGACTTGCAGTCGGTGGCAAACGGCGACAAGAAGCTAAACTTGCCGATTGCCTCTCTACGCGCAGCGCTGATAGCAGGCGTGAGCGGCATGATCTCTCTCGAACGGGACTTCGGATTGATTCCATCACGGGGTGGTTCGCACGCCATCGAGATGTATCCGCCGTTTGACAGTGAAGAGCTTGAGCGGGTGCGCGGCAAGATCGTGTCGCTCATCAAGCGCTGGTGTGTCGATGTTCTGATGCAATGGGCCGCGAAGAACCGGTGCGAAGAGGCTGCGGAGCGAGTCCGTAGAAGCATTCATGGTACGTCTATCGAGATGGTACAAGCCAGCCGCCCACTTCGGAATGCGCGGGGCCCGGACTACTCGCTAATCGTTCGCGAACTGGCTGAGCGCCTGGCGGGACAGAAGCTTTTCCCTGGCATGCACCCTTGCGAAATGGTCGTCGATCCTGACTACATGACCAATTCTCTGGACTTGATGACGCCGCCGCAGAAGGGTAGTAACGGCGAATTCTTCTCAATGATTGCCAGGCTAGGCGTCGTCACTGTGCCGTACAGCGCCGATCTGTACCTAAATGTCAATGCGTCTCGCCGGGTGTGGGCAAGCAAACTGCCAGGGAAGAAGCCGAATGCACCAAGGACCGCGTCGGCCTATGTGCTGGGTTCAGGTCGACCGACAACCACGATCCGTGTGGAGCGTTCGAAGGACGGCTGGGAGTTCAGCGATGCCTATTCGGCCATCCGGATGGAATCCGGCGATGCTGTCCCAGCGCGGCTGGCAGACGCCGTCTCGCAACGGTTCGAAGACGAGATGCCGGATTGGTGGGTCGGTCTGCCTCAGACATCGAGGCTCTACGACTCGCTGGCTATGCGTACGGTCTTTGAATCCGATGACGTTGACCTGCTCAAGCAGGTTGATACCTTACTTGGTCCATTACTGGATGGGGGCGTGCCTAGCAAGCCTTGCCGGGTAACCGGCAGGCGCGGAAAGACTGGCATCGCGATGCTCAAGCTTTCCGACGTTGGCGTTACGGGTGGCGTGGCGGGCCTGTCGCTGGAACTGGAAAATGAGGAGAGGGTTCCTGAAGAGGAGGCAGACGAGGACTCGGTCGATGATCCCAACGCCAAGTTGGCACTGCACCGAGAGCAAAACATTGCCGCGTTGAAGATGGTGCACGGCGATGCAAAGCCAGTGCTTTGGTCCTTCTGCGACACCGTGCGTGAGCAGGAACTCATTAGGAAGGTCGCTGCGGCACTGTTTGGTGAAGCCGTTGAAGTGGTGCCGGAACTCTTGCCCCCCAATACGCACGGGCTCAGGGAAAACCTTCCGGAGAGCCAATCGCCCGCGCGAACGCGATTCTCCGCACGAGTGACAGCGTGGGAGCGTGCCGCGGAAGCTGTGGGCAGCCGCGCGGCCCCCCGTTTCGTCCTGATCTGTGCGCCAGATCAAGAAAACCGCCGCGCCGAGGATCAGGTCAACTACTATGCTGGCTTGCACACCATGTGCCGGATGGGCAAGGCCAACGTACATCACGTACTGCCCATTGCTGGAGCCGATGGCGAGCAGAGCTTCGTACACCGGGTCCAGAGCGCCTTGCTCGATGTTTTTCTAGCGCACTCGGGATTGGTCTTTGGCGTGAAGGCGTTCATCGAAGATCGTTTCCTGGAAGCTTCCCCACAGGCGATCTACGGTGTTCAGGCGATGCGTTCGAAAGCCAGAACCTTCACCGGGGAGCGGAGCGTAAGCTTTATCATCGTTACCCGCCTGGTGACCGAGACCGGAATTACCGAGGTCCAATACATCTACAAGTTGGGGGGCGGCCAAAAGCGCACTGCCTGGATGCCCCTGTTAGAGGGTTTGCGCTGGCTTGGCAGTCAGCGCCAGATGCAGGGAGACGAGCCGTGGCTGCGAGCGTCATTCAAAGACGTGATGCGCGACGTTATTGCCGGCATTGGTCAGGACGATCCACGAGCTTTCCTCATGATCGACTGGTCAACTGTGGCGGGACTGTGGCCGGGAATTCGAGACGCCGATCTTCGGGAGGGGGCGCCGCCGACGCTTGACGGACTTGACCTTGCGGCGGCGTTTCCTAAGATGACTTTCGTGCGCCTACGGAAGACAGGCGACACGCTGGCGCTCCGCAGCATGACTCGCGCCTCCTATGAAGGATGGAAGAACGGGAGCTCTCGTGAAGCGACCGGCGAAAGCTATATCGAAGAGTACCCGACCACAGGGAAAAGTCTTGTAGAGATTTCCGGAGATGACTCCCAGGCAGGTCGCCAGTACGCGCACTTTCTCGTGGCAATGGGGTATTCCAATACGGCCCAGACGAAGCGCGGCCTATCGTGCTACCGGGCCATGCCGCGAATGTGCAAGCTGAAGGATTCCGAGGCGAACATGTTTCGGCTGGATACCCTCCCGCCGGCGACAAAGGAAGCGTCGATTCCGGCCCCCATGGAAGTCACGGTCATGCATTGCCCGACCGAACTTCACCCAACCGATGTCGCCATCGCGGTGATGGGATTGCGGCTCGGCTATGCGCATTACAACGATTGGACCGGGCTGCCAGCACCGCTCTTTTTCAAACGTAAGATCGACGACTTCGTCATTCGTCATGCGTCTGACGAAGACGACGACAACGATGCTGAAAGCCGTGAGGCGGACGACCTCCCGGGCCATCCGAGGGTCCCGGAGAATCTGCTAGCGCAGGTGGTGATTGGCTCCGTGTTGGACGAGGTGCGCGGGGAGGCCGATGCAAGCGATGTGAGTACAACAGGGGAGGGGCATAGCACGACTCATGTCGAGCATAGCGCGCCGAAAGTCGATGTGGACCCGGAAAGCACCTTGGGCAAAGCACAGCGTGTGAAGATGCCCGTGCTGTACACCGATACAGAATCCAAAGTTCAAAGGCTGTACGGCGCAATGATTCAGCGCGACGTCACAGTAAAAGTCGATTTACCAGGCTTTGCTAGGCAGAGGGGCTTGCTTGGCGTGGTCGACCTCAAGAAGCGATCGCTGGAACGCTTCTGGAGTTCACAGCGAAATTTCGGGTGGGTGAAACGCACTGAACGCATGCCGGGCACCGACGGCATTCAATCATGGCTTGAAGGGCGAATGACTACACCCCAGGCGGCTTTTACCGTCGATTCGCCGTGGCTCTTCAGCAATGAGATCATTTTCCCCAAAGTACGGGAAATCGTTCAGTCCTACTTCGAACAGGCAGGCGAGCGGCGTCCAGTTCGATTCAAGGTCACCGACATTCAATCAGTTACAGATTGGATCGTGAAGCGGAAAGACGATGCGAGGCTTGCATGGCTAGTGTTCTTCGTCACACAATTGCCTGGCCACGGCTTCGCATCTTCTGTGCTACAGCGCATCTCAACCGAGGCGATTGGCCCGCTGACCGAGGAAGCGTTGCAGTATTACATTGATTGTGCCGACGCTTGCCAGCGTGCGCTTGATCAGAGGAAGGACGTCGGCCGGCAGTTCATACCTATTCGAATTGCCCGCCAGCCCCGCTTCAGCTCACCGCCCGCGGTCGATGAGCCCACGTTGGAGGCTCAGACGCCCTCCCTGTTGGACATCCCGTCTTCAGAGATCCGCTTAATCGAAGCGACTTTCGATCCGTTCATGACGCTCAAGCAAGAAATCAAGGCCCTGGTCGATATTCTCGAACTTGAGATGGAAGGCTTCGAAGAAGCCTTTGGGAAACTCGAAGACAAGGTGAGTGAGCTGCGAGGCATGCATGAGAAGGCGGTGGAAGCGCGCGCACAGTTGGCAGTGGCACAGCAAACCATAAAGCACAGAATCGAGCAAGTAAGCAGTCGAGCGAGCGAGCTCGCGCACAGAATTTCTACTGCAACCGAAATAGGCATCGGCTCGGTCAAGGTCCGCGAGGTACAGGAAGAATGGCTTGATGGTGCGGAGGCGTCACTTGATCGTGTCGATGCAGCCTTTTCCGAGCTCCTGCAATCGCAGGCTTCGCTGCGATCGCTGTCCGAGCGACCTGCGACGACGCTTGCCCAGCGTGCTGAGCGCAACCGCGAGGAGGCTGCACTGTTGCAGGTGCTGACTGACGGCGTGCAGACCCTCTCGGAAATCATTCGGGAGTGCGTGGTTTTTGGCGTTGAGGAATCCGGTGCAGAGCGGACTTCACCGGAGGAGGGCGATGCGCCGGTAGAAGCCTTATCGATTGATTTCCAGACCGAGTCCGTGTCACCTGAGGGGGAAATCATGGAGGCCGACGGTGGCACGCTGAGTATGTCCATACCGGCAGACGCTGACCTCGAGAGCACGACCGAGCCGTCGGCGGTGGCTGCTGCGGCGGCTGAGGCAGAACAAGTCATTGCAGCGGTCGCTGCGAGCGCGGTCGCCGAAGTGCAACGGATGGAACTGGCGGCCGATGCGAGAGGCGAGCAGGTTGCAGTGCTGGAAGACATTGACATCCTGTCCATCGATGGTCATCAACACGCCAACGCAGCCGCCGAAGCCGTGGGACAAAGCGTCGATGTCGAAGCCACTTGCAAGGTACTGCTTAGTCTGGTCGAGAAGCGCAGGTATGCACTGGCCCGGGTTCACGTCGAAGCAATGGGGCAAGTGCTGACTAGCGAGTTTGCACGTGTGCATGGCACTGTTCTCGAGGCTGCATTGCGTGCGTTGGACCTGTTCGAAAGCCGATTCGGTACCGAGGCGCGGGCGAACCAAGCTTTGGTCGATCTGCTTCTTTCCTTTCCGGAGAAGCTTGACGACGATGTCTGCCAGCCCCTGCCACTTGCAATCGGCATTCTTGGAGCCAGTCTCGTTCCAATGTTGTTCGAAGGGCCGGGAACGGGGACCCGCTGGACGGTGGTTGACGTCGTCCAGTCAAGATTTGGTAGCAGTCCAGCACTGAGCACCCTAGCTAGCCAGATTGGCAATATTGATACCCACGGTTTGACGCTCACAAGAGAGAAATTCCGCGCATCGCGGGTGGGATCTATGCGCGCGCTCGAGTCCGAGATTGTCCGTATGCAGGAGCGCGCCAGCGATTGGGGCAACGATCCGGACATCTTCTCCAACTGGTCGCATCGTGGCTTCAAGGTGATGCACGATGAGATGCTCAAGAGCCGTAACCCGATCGGGCAATGTCTGGCACATATCGCCAACGGCGACAACGAACGCGTCAGGTCGTCATTTGCCCTGATCCAGAAACGGATGGAGAAGCCCTCTTCCGTGCTGGATGAGTTGGCACGACAGCTGAATGACCGTAGCAAGCTCGACGGATTGTATCGTTCGCGGATAATCGACAACATCACGGCGACCAGGGAATTCATCAAGACTTACTTGTCATTGATAGAGCAACGCAACAACTCGGAGCACGAACTTGGCCCGACGCTGCAAGCGTACTTTGATTCCCTGCATCGAAATCTCAATGCAGCGATCGAGGAAGTCCGATCGGTGAGTGAGCGAAATCCCCTCGATGCGGTCTACCTGCTGATCGGTCGGACAATGATGGATCTCGTCCTGCATTTGTACGACGAGCGGCGGCCAGCGGTTGGGGTGCCTGACACTCAGCAGTTGTTTCTGATTCAACTGCCTATGGACCATCATTTCATGCCGTCGATGCGCCGTCGCAGTGATGGCGAGTCTGACTTAGTGCCACCGGTATGTGAACCTTTGGAGGTGCTCGAAGAAACGAGCCGCTTGGCGCGTGAAATACTCGATGTTGACGACAAGATATCGGAAGCGGGTCTCCTCGCGGCGTTGCGAGACGCCGCGCACAACCACGTGAACATGGGGCGTTTTCTTCCCGTCTACAGCATTGAATCGAGCTTGCATAGCAGCTTCGGGCCGGATCTGCACCTGGCGAAGTCCTATAGTCGCGCGCGGGCGGAGTTGGAGGGCAACCTGCACGAGGCGCGTCAGCGTGTGGTACATGCCATGGCGTTGTCGGCGCTCGACAAGAACGAAGCGAACCGGATGCAGCATATCATCTCGGAAATCGAGGCCGCCAAGCAGGCAGACATCGGTAAGCCGAATGGGCCCTCAGCCTACCCGGATTTCCCTCATGCCCGAGCGGCGCTCAGAACGCATGTGCTCCAGGTCCTCGACAATCGGCTTAGTGAAACAAAGGCGGAATTGCTGCGCACGCTGAGTGCGTTCGAAGCAGAAGGCAGCGGCGAACTCAAGGACATCGAGCGGATCCGCGGCATGCTGGCCTCAAACAGTGCCGCAGGCCTGCACACGGCCTACGACTTGTTTGCGGTCTTGCGACGCGATGGCTTCCTTCCGCAATCTGCGAATGACGGCTACGTGCCCCAGGCGTACATGGAGTTCGTCGCCAATGCGAAGAAACTTCACGGCCACAAGCCTTTCCTGGACGGGTTGCTTGACCGGCTGCGTGGCGCCCCAATGGAAGCCGACCCGGCGTGGTTGACTGGCCTGACGGCCGAGGGGAGGGCCGATGCTGCAGACTTCCTTCAGTGCTGGATCGATCTGGGCCATGCGAAATCGTTCTCGGAGGACGCGTTGGCGATGTTCATGGGGAAGGCAGGCATCACTCAGCCGCCCACCGTGATCCCGGATAGTGCTGCAAATGCCTCACGCGCTCTTTTCGTGTTGCCCGATCGGACCTTCGCATTCGAGAACGCCGACGATTTGTTCATTCCGCCCGTGCTCGGTTCGCTCGCCAATCACCTGCAGGGCTATCACTGGCATGGCAGGCCACGGGACGCTGATCTGCGCTCTCTCGTCAGCGATGCCGGTTCCACGCCGACGCTGATCTTTGCGCACCTGTCGCTGCCACTGGAGCGGCGTCTGAAGATCTGCAGGGAGGCTCCCGTCCTGTTAGTCGACGACGATTTGGTTGCCTACATGGCTGTCCACCCGGACACGCGTCTTCGTCGCATGATGGAGATCGCACTCCTGACTTTCACGACAAATCCCTACGCGGACTACGGAACTGCCGTGCCTCCCGAGATGTTTGTGGGTCGGCAGAAGGAGTTGCAGAAGCTGCGAGCGGTCGCCAGCGCCGGCGTACTTTATGGCGGCCGGCGCCTAGGGAAGACTTCGCTGCTGGATCAGATTACCCGAGAGATGCGTCTGCGCGCAGGACATGAAGCCGTGTTCATTCAGATGGACAACGCTTCGACCGTCGAGGACCATGTCCTCTTCGCCTGGAAGACTGTCTATAAGGCGATGGTCGCTCGTGGCATCGTGGGCGACATGTCCGACGACATCACGAAATGGGAGATCGTTCAGGAATGGATTGAGAAGGAAGTCGTCGCTCGGCAGGTGAAATCCTGCTACCTTTTGATCGACGAAGCCGATGCCCTCATGGGGCGTGAATTGCATCTGACGACGAAGGCACCGAGTTTCGTACGTGGATTACAGCAGCTTTGTGAACGTCTCAAAGATGCCTGCTCGATGCGATACGTGATTGCGGGACTGCACAACATCACTCGCATGACGACGGAGGAGAACTCGGCTCTCGGCAAGGCCGATGTCATTGCGTTGGAGCCATTCAGCAGCTCTGATGATATTCGTCGGGGCATTCAGCTCATCACGAGGCCGCTTGCGGCACTTGGCTTCTACTTTGACAGTGCTGCGGAAGATTTGCCGCTTCGCATTCTGTCGGTGTGCAACTTCTATCCGGCGTTCATCCAGATGTACTGTAATAAGCTGCTTGACGCGCTTTACAACAAGCGACAAGAGCGGTGCCCCCCGACTTACATCACCAGTGATGACCTGAATGCCGTCGAGACGAACGGTGACCTACTGGCGGATATGCAGCGCAAGTTCGAGCTTAACCTGAACCTCGATAAGCGCTACAAGGCCATCGCGCTGATCCTGGCTGACAACTACTACAGCGACGTTGATCACGGTGGCGATCGCGGTATGACCGTCGGAACCATCAAGGATAGCTGCGAAGGGTACGAGCTTCCGCACTTTGCGAAGACCGGGCTGGGCACCTATGAAGCGTTGCTTGACGAGATGCAGAAGCTGAACGTCGTCGAGCGTGTCGGAACGCGCTTTGTGCTGCGAAACCCGAACATCGCGATGCTGATGGGAGATCGGGATCGGGTGATGTATCAGCTGGATGAACTTTCGCGGGAGAAGCCTGCCGAAGCGAGAACTCATGGTGAGCGGCGGCTTCACATGTCGCATGAGAAGCAGCAGGCGGTATTTCCGATGCCCGCCGCATGGCTGCGCGCGAACGTCGAACCCAGCGACGAGGAACTGCTGATTCTGGTTGGCAACAATCTCAGTGGTATCAACAACCTGGCGCTGTCGGGCGGGGAATGGCGCGTCGGGCAAGATGGTATCTATCAGGTGATGAAGTTTGCCAATCCGAGAGCAGCCTCGAACTACCTGAATGCAGAACGAAGAGTATCGGGCCCCTCCCAGGGGCGGATCGTGGCCGTGGGCCCCCATTCGTGGAAGCTTAGCGAAATCGACGAGTATGCGGCGATGGCATTCCGGGAGCATCAGCATCATGCGCCGCGTTCCGGCAGAAAGCGCTGCGTTCGTCTTGCGCTGCTCGCCCTACCAGATAAGGCCTTTGAAATCGCGCAGGCGATTTCCGATGGCGCGTTGCCGGGCGCGGGAAAGATGGCCGGAAGGAAATGGCGGATCGAGCCGATCCGTGGTTGGAGCGACGACGCGCTCTATTTCCACCTGAACGAGAACGTTGCTGTGGCCGAGAATTCGAATGCGCGACAGTGCATTCTTGAGGCAACCTGTGGTTTCGGCGACCAAATTGTCGGACTTTGCAATAGCCGGTTGACCGTTGCCAGTGCACAGAGCGCTGTCGAGGCGGCTCGGAGGAACCTCGCCCCTGATTTCGGGATGTTCTACTCGAAGATCGGGATGCCCGAGCACGTTGACGCTCAACAGCGCAGTCGGATTGAGACGTTCTTGGCGGCTGTCGACGGCGCAGAGCGTCATACGACCTTGGTCGATGACGTGCGCGAGGACGCCGGCGTGAGCGAGGGCATGTTCCGCTTCCTATGCTGGATGGGATTACTGCAGGAGTCTGGCAACACATGGACGGTGCCGATGTTGTATCGCCAACTGCTCGAGGGGAAAACAGCATGAGCAGATCCCCTTCCTTTGCCTCCTCGCTGTATTGGAGCTTGCCAGGGCCGAGTGGCTTTGTACGGCGCCTCGCCGCGAGTGTCCGTGATGCACGTGCCATTGCTTTAAGCCTTCCCAAACGCGACGTGGTCGGGCTGTGGGACCACGTCAACGATGCGCTGGAAAGCGCGCACATTGAGAAGCGGGTTAATCTCAATGTCAATGACGACACACACCTGGAAGCCGAGATCGCACTACAGTTTGGCGTTGGCGTTATGACAGCGTCACAACTGGCGCAGTACGTCGCCAGCGAGAATGCTGCGGTGATGTTGCGACCGCAGGGAGAGCGCGCTGCGCAGCGCTGCGAGCGCTATTTTTTGGATTTCTTCAGGGCGCTTCCCGATTCTGGCGGGAATGTGCGTCTGCTGTTCGGTATTCGTGACGGCTCTATGCAAGAAGATGGGGCAAGCGGAGGCGTACAAGTCCTAGTATTCGACGGGGGGCTGTCGCCCGCAGAGATGCAGGCGTACGTTGGCATCAGAACCATCGACAACGCAGGACCGGGCAGTACCACTTTGCGGACGGCATTGATTTGCGAGTATGCCGGCTACGACGTGCAGCTCGCAGAGCAATTGATCAGCATGGGCGATGAGGAAATCTATAGTTTGCCAAACAACCTCGGGCAACTTCTCGAAGCTGATCCGTTGCGCTGGTCCCGGGACGGTTGGGCCGACGGTACCATCCGGAAGGAGGGCGAGCGCACTTGCGTGCATCCATTGCGAGAGTGGTATCTTGCTCATCATGAAGGGCCGAAACGACAAATGATGGAGGCGTCGCTGCGGCAACGGTGCTGGCGTGCCTGTGTGAAGGCGCTGACGCCGTGGTTGGAAGAGCGTCGGAGCGCCGTTATGGCTGTGCTCAGTCGGCCCCTGGATCTCCTGCAGGAAGCGACTGGCGGCCAGCTAACGCGCCGGATGAACGAAAGGACCTTCGTAATCGAGCGCGAGCATGTCGAATACAACAATATTGTGGCGATGGAGCGCTATGGGGGCCTCGTGATTCCTCTCGACGAGCGCTCTCAGCTGGCCTTCATGATTTGTCTGCGCGCCAAGAAGGTCCGTGACGAACTTGCCCATTTGCGGCCACCTTTGATGGCCGATGTGCTCGACCTAATATCGTCAATGGATGCGTTGCTAGTGACGGCTCCACGGGCGAGCGCTATGCGTCGTGTGGCCTAACAGTTCTCGCAGGGCTGATGCGACAGGGGACGAGAGGGCTGCCGGCGCACCGCGCAGCCCTTGTGACAATTTGCGTTGAATCGGGAAGCGCTCGTCCGCGGCGGCGCAACGCCGGCACGCCAGATGGGAGCTCGCCTTCATGCGAGTTCCCCCACATTGCTCAGCGAGCGAGGTAAGGCTTAGGATACCGGACCGAGCTCCTTGATATGGTCGCGGAGCCGATTGCACGCGGGCGCCATAGCCGCGGCCAGTTCGCGTCCGGGCGCGTAGCGGTAGGGAATCGTGGTGATACCCGTGAGGTCACTCGGGAGCTTGACGTCGTCACCGCGCGGCTCCAGCAGGATGGCTCGCAGCCGCCCCAGCCGCCCCATAAAGAAGCCGAGTTCGAAGACGACATTGTCGCGCGGCACGTGCTTGTCTTCGCCCCGGATCTTCAGCATGTCGTCTGGCTGGACAATCGCGACCGCAAAGTCTGCAGCATCCAATTCGGCCTCCAGGGAATCGATCGGATACTGCGAAGCCCGGAAAACGTCATTCGTCCAGAGGCATACGGAAAATCCGTCATGCTCGAAGGCGTTCTGAATGGCTTGGCCAATCGCCAGAGACTCCTTGGACGAGATGATGAACACGCGGATCTTCTCACGCGCATCGGAGACAAAGCGGTTGCGCTGCAACAGACGGCGGGAGAGCACCTTCGCGATCCAGCGCCAGAGTTCCGGGTACTGCTGGCCCAGTTCGCTCAGATGGGCTTCCGAGAGCCTGGCGGCAATGCCAGGCGTCGTGGCTAGCACTGTCGCCGAGCGCACCTGCGTCGGTTCGACCGCTGCCATCTCGCCGACGTGGGTGCCAGCAGTGCGATGGGAAATGGTCTTGCCGTTGATCACGACATCGAGATTGCCCGAGAGGATGAGATACATGTCATTGTCCCCCGCCCATTGCTCAATGAGCACGTGCCCGGGCTCATAGTCGATCAACTCTACGACGTCGGCCATGGCCGCGGCGAGGTCGCCATTGCCGGCGACAATCTGCTGTTCGCGCAGCGCGTCCACCAGGAGGCGGCGTCCTTGCGGACCTTCGAATCGTTCTTTCATCGATAACTCCAGTATTGTTGTTCTTTCAATCTGCGTTCTGGCTCGAAAGCGGACAGCCATCACATGTTCCGCAGCATTGCGAGCCTTGTAACGCCTGCCAAAAGTTCTGCTCTTCGCGCTGCCAGTTCAACAGGGCCAGGGCCAGGGTCGAAGCGTGGGTGGCATGGTCGCCGCACGCGCGGTAGCGACGCGGGCGACGCAAGCCAGATCCGCCACAGCAGCAGCGCCGCCTGCCGTTTGTCAGTGCTCCTGTCCGAACCCACACGGAATACAGGTAGTGGCTCCCGCGAAATAGGCGCAGCGTCTCACCACGTCCTGTGTTGTGCGCGCGAATCCGCTCAATGCGCAGTCCGGCTGCCTCGACGAGTTGCCCCGCGGGAACAAGCCGCAGCGCTTGCGCGGCCTGCTGCGCTTGCAACTGGAACCGCGCTGCGCTCCCGTGAGCGCGTCCATGCGGTGTCGGCCAGCGACGTTTACGCGCCGCGCGCCGTTGCTCCAGGAGAAATTTCAAGAGCGTCTCCCACCAGACGACTGCCGTGGCGTCATCTGTCACCCAGAGATTGTCGACCTCCTGCCAGGCGAGGCAGAAGGTCCCGTCGCCGTTGATATGGCGTTCCGGACAGCATGAGGGGAGGTTTGTGGGGATCTCCTCCCGCACGGCGACCTGGGCGCCGGAAGCCTTTGCCACGAGCGTGTAGTGCTCGACAAAGCCGTCGATATGTTCAAGCGGCACGCGAAGTCGCACCTGGCCCTCGGCGAGTACTTCGGTCGCCGCGCGAAACTGTGCGGCCACCGATGTCAGGAGCCCAACCGTTTGCCCGGACATGCTCAGGCTTGCGCGTGGGGACGGATGGTCGCCGAAGCAGCGCTGCGCACGGCCGGGGCGTGTTCGTAGGCGGCATTCCTGGATGCACTGGCGGTAGCATCGCCGTCATCCGCGAGCGCAGACGCTGCCTCGTTGTAGTCCAGTCCGGCGATCTTCGCGTCCTTGCCGAACAGCTTGCGAACGGCGTGGCTGCCGACCCCGAGAGCGGCCGGACCAATGGCCGTTTCGGTTCCCCGGCAACGTTGCTGCTGCTGTTCGGAGACGAGGACACTGCGGCTGATGGCGCAACGAATGCGGTCGCCTTTAACCCCGAGCCGCGTGACGGCCACCGGTCCATATTCGAAACCGATTGCGAGGCCAAGGGTTCCAACGCTATACCCGTGCGCTTTGAGTTGGGCGAGCGCGAGCTCAAAACTGCTGCGCAACCCGCCGGCGAGCAGCGTGGTGATCGTGACCGTCTGTTCCGGGTCGGTGGCGGCGGCGGTACCTTCGCAGATCAGCGCATGGACACAGTCGCCGATGAAACGCACTCGTCGGCCTTTGAACTCCGCCGTCACGACACGCTCGAGTTCAGCGCGCAGGACATGCAGGGTGCGAATGACGTCTTCCGCATTATCGTCAATGTGCTCGGAGACATAGCGCGTGAAGCCGTCGATGTCAGCGTACACGCTGACGGCCTCTTGCCGGCGCGAATTGGCGGGCGTCAACGCCGCAATGTCCATGTCGCAAAAGGGCGGAGTCTGGCGGGAGAACTCGAAGCTCCCGAGGGGATTGTTCTGCAGATCGTCCTTCCATTCCTTCGCCAGCGTCTCGCAGTCCACGTCGAGGCCCGCGGCTTCCTGGCAGGCGGCAATGTCGGTGCGGGAAAGCGGGCTGCTGGCAGGATTGGTCACCTCGGACAGACCAAGCGCACGGCGCGCTGCGTTGGTCAGATAGATGCCGATAGCGGTTCCATTGCTCGCCAGCTTGGCTGCATGATTGGCCGGATCGCCAAGGAAGAGTGGCTCGCGGTAACCGCTCCGGCCATTGTTGACCGCCAGGGAGCGCCCACTGTCGATGCCGACACGGACCTCGGCCGGCGGGACAAGATGATCGCTGTCGCTGGTTGTCCCGAGTACGTCAATCATCAATTGAGCGGTGGCGACGGCGCGCTGGACCCGCTTCTTTTCGGCGGCGTTCTCCGTGTTGTAGGGCTTGGTCACCAGGGCGTGGAGGCGCTGGTTGTGGAAGTCGACGCGACGCACGTCTACCCGATTGAGCAGACGACGCACGGCGCGGTAGTGCAGGTCAAGGAACCGCAGGGTCCGGCGGTGGCAGTCCACGCCTTCTGCGTCCCGATTATTCAGAATCGCGTCCATGTTGACGATGTCGGCGTACATGTGCACGCCGTCGACGCGGTAAGCCGTGTTCGTCGGAATCTTCTCGAGCGACATGTCGCGCCCGTAATCCTTGATGACGACGTTCGAGACGTCGTCGATCTTATTGTCGATGTGCGCTTTGGCGCGAGCGTAGTTCCAAGTCTTGGCCACGTCTTCCTCCTCAGGTGTTCAGTGTCCCCCATAACGGGTATAGTTTCATTATGGGTCGCGAAATAGTGCCCGTCAAATAACTATACCCATCAACTAACCATACTGGATTAAAAGTGCAGGATAAGATACGTTGGGGAACCGAACGCCGTCTCGAGTTCATCGAGTTCCGGGTGTATTGGGAGGGCGGCGTGAACCGAAGTGACCTTACGGAGAAGTTCGGAGTGTCAGTGCCGCAGGCATCGAGCGACCTGAGTCTGTACCAGCGCCTGGCGCCGAAAAATCTGGAATACAACGCCAGTGACAAGCGCTATGTCAGCACTGCGCAATTTACTCCGCTGTACCTGCACCCCAGCGCTGCGGGCTACCTGGGACAACTTCGATCGACCGCGGAAGGTGACTTGGGATTAGTCGATACTTGGATGGGCGATATCCCTCGGGTCGACGTCATGCCCATTCCCACCCGCCGCGTCCAGGCGGAAGTCCTACGCCAACTCTTGGCAGCCTTGCGAAGGCGTTGTGTTGTGAACGTCCTCTATCAGTCCATGAATCCATCGCGGCCCGATCGCGTCTGGCGCAACCTTTCTCCCCATGCGCTTGGCTTCGACGGCATGCGATGGCATATGCGTGCGTATTGTCACGAAAGTGAGAGATTTAAAGATTTCCTCCTATCCCGGTGCGAGTCCATGCAATTGATAGATAAGTCGGCGGTGGACCCGGCTGGTGATAAGGCGTGGCAGGACGTTGTCGAGGTGCAATTGGCGCCGAATCCGAAGCTCAGCGCAAGTCAGCAGCAAGCGGTGGCGGAGGATTTCGAGATGTCGGAAGGCAGGCTATGTCTGCGCGTGCGACGCGCTTTGCTCTACTACCTGAACCGGCGCTTGCGGTTGGATTTCGATGAGGCGACGGCAGACCCCGCAGAGAACCAGCTGGTGGTGCTGAATCGTGACGCGTTTGATCGCGCGCTTCGTTCAAAAGACTGATGGTTGCTGCATGAATCCGGTGATGTCTGGGCAGGACGTGGCTCTAGCATCGTGCTTTTTGGGCGAGGCATGCGAAACGGCCGCCCGGAAAAAGCAAGGCGCGAATCGCGCGCGTTCATTGAGACGCCGTGGCCAAGCGGGTGGCTATTTCGGCAGAGCGGCGCATTTCGCGGTCGCTCTCAGCACAACTCAACCTCTACCGCTGGCAGCGCGCCGTTCGTCGCCGCGGGCCGTCATAACGTTTGCGGCGAGACGGTGACCGTGGGCGGCACAGCATTCCGCGATCACTCCATGCGGCGAGGCGCCGATCCTGCGGCGACGCTCCTGGTGCGAGGCGGAACGCGTCGAGATTCTTTCGCGAGCCTATCCCAAGATAACGGCAAGCGGACTCCTCGGGGACCGTGGGCAATCCTGGAAGATTCAAGCAAATCCGCCTATAGAGATATCAATACCTATCTGCATAAGCGTTTCTGCGACTGACCCGCCAAGCGCCGCATGCGCCGCTCGCATCGCCGCTGCCGAAGGAGGGCCCATATGGCTTCCGACCCCGCGTCTTCGCGCCACCCGCCTGCACCCGGGACCCCGCTCGACCAGGCAATCGCCGTCCCCCACGCGCCCCATGGTCGCCGCCGGCGCGGCGCTGGCCAGCCCATCGCCCCGGCCCGCTATCTCGGCGCCCACCACTTCGCGTTCTGTCGCGGCGTGCTCGAAGGGCTCGACCTCGCCGACCTGGGCGCGCGGTACCTCGAGACCGGCCGCGACCGGCGCCAGGCGCGCCTGACCCAGCAGGTCATTGAGGCCGAACTGCTGCGTGGCGTGCGCCGCCTGATGGCGGCCCCGCTGGCCGCTGGCGCGCCGGCACCCGCCGACGCTGGCGCGCTGCCGGACGAAGCCGGGT
>NZ_JBYSYA010000032.1:0-61880 GCF_058782785.1 Cupriavidus sp. FW306-01-F10A | reverse complement strand
CGGGACGGCGGCGGCGCCAGCGGCGCGCACGCCGACGCCAGCGGGGCCGCGGCCTCCGGCGTGGCCGGCGAACATCGCCGCCACCGCCAGGCCGGCGCCAGCGCCCCGCCCGCCAGTGGCACGCAGCAGTAAGGACAGCGCATGAACCCCTCACGCCTCTTCATCGAGCGCCCGGTCGCCACGGCGCTGCTGATGCTGGCCATCCTGCTGTCCGGGCTGGTGGCGTACCGGCTGCTGCCGCTGTCGGCGCTGCCCGAGGTCGATTACCCGACCATCCAGGTCACCACGCTGTACCCCGGCGCCAGCCCGGACGTGATGACCTCGTCGGTGACAGCGCCGCTGGAGCGCCAGTTCGGCCAGATGCCAGGCCTGAAGCAGATGTCGTCGTCCTCGTCGGGCGGCGCTTCGGTGATCACGCTGCAGTTCGAACTGACGCTGCCGCTGGACGTGGCCGAGCAGGAGGTGCAGGCCGCCATCAACGCCGGCAGCAACCTGCTGCCGTCAGACCTGCCGATGCCGCCGGTCTACAGCAAGGTCAACCCGGCCGACGCGCCGATCATGACCATCGCCATGACCTCGGACACCATGCCGCTGCCCAAGCTGCAGGACATGGTCGACACGCGCGTGGCGCAGAAGATCTCGCAGATCCAGGGCGTGGGCCTGGTCACCATCAGCGGCGGCCAGCGCCCCGCGGTGCGGATCCAGGCCAACCCGGCCGCGCTGGCTTCGCTGGGCATGTCGATCGACGACCTGCGCACCGCCATCGGCGCGTCCAATGTGAACGGCGCCAAGGGCAGCTTCGACGGCCCCGCGCGCGCCTCCACCATCGACGCCAACGACCAGCTGCGCTCGGCCGACGAATACCGCCAGATCATCCTGGGCTACAAGAACGGCGCGCCGATCCGCATCACCGACGTGGCCGAGATCGTCGACGGCCCCGAGAACAGCCGCCTGGCCGCCTGGGCCAACGACAAGCCCGCGATCGTGCTGAATATCCAGCGCCAGCCCGGTGCCAACGTGATCGAGGTGGTGGACCGCATCAAGGCGCTGCTGCCGCAGCTGCAGAATGCGCTGCCGGCATCGGTCCACGTGCAGCTGCTGACCGACCGCACCACCACCATCCGTGCCTCGGTCGAGGACGTGCAGTTCGAGCTGCTGCTGGCGATCGCGCTGGTGGTGCTGGTGATCTTCCTGTTCCTGCGCAATATACCGGCCACCATCATCCCGGGCGTGGCGGTGCCGCTGTCGCTGGTGGGCACCTTCGGCGTGATGTACCTGGCCGGCTTCTCGATCAACAACCTGACGCTGATGGCACTGACGATTGCCACCGGCTTCGTGGTCGACGATGCGATCGTGATGATCGAGAACATCATGCGCTACATCGAGAAGGGCGATTCGCCGATGGCGGCGGCGCTCAAGGGCTCGAAACAAATCGGCTTCACCATCATCTCGCTGACCTTCTCGCTGGTCGCGGTGCTGATCCCGCTGCTGTTCATGGGCGACGTGGTCGGGCGCCTGTTCCGGGAATTCGCGATCACGCTGGCGGTGTCGATCCTGATCTCGGCAGTGGTATCGCTGACGCTCACGCCGATGATGTGCGCGCGCCTGCTGCACCATGTGCCGGAAGAGAAGCTGTCGCGCTTTCACCGCGCCAGCGGCCGCTTCTTCGACTACGTGATCGAGCGCTACGGCCGTGCGCTGGAGTGGGTGCTCGATCGTCAGAAAGCGACGCTGGTCGTGGCCGTGGCCACGCTGGTGCTGACCGGGCTGCTGTACCTGCTGGTGCCAAAGGGCTTCTTCCCGGTGCAGGACACCGGCGTGATCCAGGGCATCACCGAGGCCGCCCAGACCACCTCGTTCGACGCCATGGCGCGCCGGCAGCAGGCCGTGGCCAAGGTGGTGATGCAGGACCCGGCAGTGGCAAGCCTGTCGTCGTTCATCGGCGTGGATGGCACCAACACCACGCTCAACGCCGGGCGCATGCTGATCAACCTCAAGCCCAAGGGCGAGCGCGACCCCATCGACGTGGTCACGCAGCGCCTGCAGCAGGCCGTGCACGAACTGGGCGGCGTGTCGCTGTACACACAGCCGGTGCAGGACCTGACCATCGAGGACAAGGTCTCGCGCACGCAGTACCAGTTCACCGTCGAGGACCCCGATCCCGCCACGCTGGCCGCGTGGGTGCCGAAGCTGGTGGAACGCCTGCGCCAGGAACCCGAGCTGCGCGACGTCACCAGCGACCAGCAGAACAACGGCCTGCGCGCCTATGTCGATATCGACCGTGACGCCGCGGCGCGCTTCGGCATCACCACCGCGGTGATCGACAGCGCGCTGTACAGCGCCTTCGGCCAGCGGCTGGTGTCGACCATCTTCACGCAGTCGAGCCAGTACCGCGTGGTGCTGGAGACCATGCCGGAATTCCGCAAGAACCCACAGTCGCTGGCCGACCTGCGCCTGCCCTCCTCTTCCGGCGGCCAGGTGCCGCTGGGCGCGTTCGCGCGCATCACCGAACGCACCGGCCCGCTGGTGATCAACCACCAGGGCCAGTTCCCGGCGGCGACGATCTCGTTCAACCTGGCGCCGGGCGAATCGCTGGGCGCCGCGGTCGACAAGATCACCAAGGTCGAGCAGGAGCTGGGCCTGCCGATCTCGATGCAGACCAGCTTCCAGGGCGCCGCGCTGGCCTTCCGCGCATCGCTGTCGAACACGCTGTGGCTGATCCTGGCCGCGGTGGTGACGATGTATATCGTGCTGGGCGTGCTGTATGAAAGCACCATCCACCCAGTCACCATCCTGTCGACGCTGCCGTCGGCCGGCGTCGGCGCGCTGCTGGCGCTGCTGTTGGCGGGGCAGGACCTGGGCATCATCGCGATCATCGGCATCATCCTGCTGATCGGTATCGTCAAGAAGAACGCGATCATGATGATCGACTTCGCGCTCGAGGCAGAGCGCGAGGGCGGCATGAAACCACGCGATGCGATCTTCCAGGCCTGCCTGCTGCGCTTCCGCCCAATCCTGATGACCACCATGGCGGCCCTGCTGGCGGCGCTGCCGCTGATGCTGGGTTCCGGCATCGGCAGCGAACTGCGCCGGCCGCTGGGCGTGACCATGGTGGGCGGCCTGCTGGTGAGCCAGGTGCTGACGCTGTTCACCACGCCGGTGATCTACCTGGCGTTCGACCGCGTGGCCACGCGCGTGAAGGGCTGGCGCAAGCGGCGCTTCGGTGATCCGGAGGAAGGCGGCACGGGCGAGGAGCCGGTGTAACGATGAATCTCTCGGCTGCCTTCATCCACCGCCCCGTCGCGACCGCGCTGCTGACGCTCGGCATCCTGCTGGCGGGGCTGGCCGCGCTGCGGCTGCTGCCGGTGTCGCCGCTGCCGCAGGTGGATTTCCCGACCATCTCGGTATCGGCGTCGCTGCCGGGTGCGAGTCCTGAAACGATGGCCGCCACCGTGGCGACGCCGCTCGAGCGTGCGCTCGGCACCATCGCCGGCGTGACCGAGATCACTTCGAGCAGTTCGCTCGGCTCCACCCGCGTGACGCTGCAGTTCGACCTGTCGCGCAATATCGACGGCGCCGCGCGCGACGTGCAGGCGGCCATCAATGCCTCGCGCGCGACACTGCCGACCAGCCTGCCCAACAACCCGACCTACCGCAAGGTCAACCCGGCCGATGCGCCGATCATGATCATCGCGCTGACCTCGCCGACCATGACGCGCGGGCAGCTGTATGACGCGGCCTCGACCATCCTGGCGCAGAAGCTGTCGCAGGTTGATGGCGTGGGCCAGGTCACCATCGGCGGGGCCTCGCTGCCGGCGGTGCGGGTCGAGCTGAACCCGACCGCGCTGAACAACTACGGCATCTCGCTGGAGGATGTGCGCAACACCATCAGCGCGACCAATGCCAACCGGCCGCTGGGGACGCTGGAGAACGCCGCCAGCAACTGGCAGGTCTACGCCAACGACCAGGCGATGAAGGCGGAAGACTACATGCCGCTGATCATCCGCTATGCCACGCCGGGAACCTTCTCGTCGACGTCGGCGGGCGCGCTGATTGCCAGCACCGCCAACGCCGCCGCCAGCGGCGGCGTCAGCACCAAGGTGGTCAACGGCGTGACCGTGACCACGCTGACCACCAGCAGCGGCACCACCACCATCACCAGCGGCGCCACCGGAGGCACCAGTGCCACCAGCGGGCCCAACTCGTTCGCGGTGCCGGTGCGGCTGCGCGACGTGGCCAATGTGGTCGACTCGGTGCAGGACATCCGCAACGCGGGCTCGGCCAACGGCAAGCCATCGGTGCTGCTGGTGCTGAACCGCTCGCCCGGCGCCAATATCATCGAGACCGTGGACCGCGTCAACGAGATGCTGCCGCAGTTGCAGAAGATGATCCCCGCGGCAATCTCGATGGACGTGATGATGGACCGCACGCCCACCATCCGCGCCTCGCTGCGCGAGGTAGAGAACACGCTGATGATCTCGGTGGCGCTGGTGATCATGGTGGTGTTCGTGTTCCTGCGCAATGTGCGCGCCACCTTGATCCCCAGCGTGGCGGTGCCGGTGTCGCTGATCGGCACGTTCTCGGTGATGTACCTGGCCGGGTTCTCGCTGAACAACCTGTCGCTGATGGCGCTGACCATCGCCACCGGCTTTGTGGTCGACGATGCCATCGTGGTGCTGGAGAACATCTCGCGCCATATCGAGGAAGGCATGAAGCCGCTTGCCGCGGCACTGCGCGGGGCGCGCGAAGTGGGCTTCACGGTGCTGTCGATGAGCCTGTCGCTGATCGCGGTATTCATCCCGCTGCTGATGATGGGCGGCATCGTCGGCCGGCTGTTCCAGGAATTCGCGATCACGCTGTCGGTGGCGATCCTGGTGTCGCTGGTGGTGTCGCTGACCACCACGCCGATGATGTGCGCACGGATGCTGCGCCCGCCCGAGCCGGAGCAGCAGGGCCGCTTCTTCCGTGCCACCGAGCGCATGTTCAAGTGGCTGCACGATGGCTATGCGCGCTCGCTGTCCACGGCGCTGCGCCTGAGTCCGCTGGTGTGGCTGGTGCTGATCGCCACCATCGCGCTGAACGTGTACCTGTACGTGATCGTTCCCAAGGGCTTCTTCCCGCAGCAGGACACGGGCCGGCTGATCGGCTTTATCCGCGCCGACCAGGCCACCTCGTTCCAGGCCATGCGCGGCAAGCTCGACAATTTCATCAAGATCGTCCAGTCCGACCCCGCCGTGGTCAACGTGACCGGCTTTACCGGCGGTTCCCAGCGCAATACCGGGCAGATGTTCGTCACGCTCAAGCCGCTGTCGGAGCGCAAGGAATCGGCCGACGCCATCATCGCGCGGCTGCGCGGCAAGCTGTCCAAGGAGCCCGGCGCGAGCCTGTTCCTGCAGTCGGTGCAGGATATCCGCATCGGCGGGCGGCAGAGCAGTTCGCAGTACCAGTTCACGCTGCAGTCAGACGACCTGGAAGTGCTGCGCGCGTGGGAGCCCAAGGTGCGCGCCGCGTTGTCAAACCTGAAGGGGCTGGAGGACATCGACACCGATACCAACGACAAGGGCCTGCAGACCTCGGTGATCATCGACCGCGATGCGGCCTCGCGCCTGGGCGTGACCGCGCAGCAGGTGGATGCGGTGCTCAACGATGCCTTCGGCCAGCGGCTGGTGTCCACCATCTACCATCCGCTGAACCAGTATCGCGTGGTGATGGAACTGAGCCAGGAATACCTGCAAGGGCCCGATGCGCTCAAGGACATCTACGTGGTCACCGGCAACGGCAACCGCGTGCCGCTGGCGGCGTTCGCGCGCGTGACCCCGTCCAGCACGCCGCTGGGCGTGAACCACCAGGGCCAGTTCGCGGCCTCGACGATCTCGTTCAACCTGGCCGAGGGCACTTCGCTGTCGCAGGCGACCGATGCGATCACGCGCGAGATGGCGCGCATCGGCGTGCCGGAGACGCTGCGCGCCAACTTCCAGGGCGGCGCCAAGGCGTTCCAGGATTCGCTCAAGAGCCAGCCGATCCTGATCCTGGCGGCGCTGATCACGATCTACATCGTGCTGGGCGTGCTGTATGAAAGCTATGTGCATCCGCTGACGATCCTGTCGACGCTGCCCTCCGCCGGCGTGGGCGCGCTGCTGGCGCTGCTGGCATCGAAGACCGACTTCAGCATCATCGCGCTGATCGGCGTGATCCTGCTGATCGGCATCGTGAAAAAGAACGCGATCATGATGATCGACTTCGCCATCGATGCCGAACGGCGCGAGGGGCTGTCGCCGCGCGACGCGATCTACCGCGCCTGCCTGCTGCGCTTCCGCCCGATCCTGATGACCACCATGGCCGCGCTGCTGGGCGCGGTGCCGCTGGCGATCGGCCGCGGCGACGGCGCCGAACTGCGCGCGCCGCTGGGCATCTCCATTGTCGGCGGGCTGGTGGTAAGCCAGTTGCTGACGCTGTACACCACGCCGGTGGTCTACCTGACGCTGGACCGCTGGCGCCTGAAGGTCAAGGCCTGGCGCCAGCGCCGCCGTGGTGCCGGCACGCCGGACCAGCCGGCCGCCGTCTAGATTTGCGAAGACTCGACATGACAGTTCTTTCCCGCTTCCTGACCCATGCCCTGCCGGTGCCGCTTGCCTGTGCGCTGCTGCTGGCCGGCTGCGCCGTCGGCCCCGACTACCAGCGCCCCGACGCGCCGGTCTCCGCATCCTTCAAGGAGGCCGATGCCGCCACCCCCGACTGGACCGGCGACTGGAAGCCCGCCGAGCCGCAGGATGCGCTGGCGCGCGCCGACTGGTGGACCGTGTTCGGCGATGCGCAGCTCGACGCGCTGATGTCCGAGGTGCAGATCTCGAACCAGAACATCAAGGCCGCCGAGGCGCAGTACCGCCAGGCAGTGGCGTCGCTGCAGGCCGCACGCGCCGGCTTCTTCCCGACCGTTGACGCACAGGCCGGCGCCTCGCGCGCGCGCGGCGCCAGCGGCAGCACGCTCAACGGGCAGAGCGCGACCCTGGGCGCAACCTGGGAAATCGACGTCTGGGGCCGCGTGCGGCGCCAGGTGGAAAGCAGCGAGGCCAGCGCGCAGGCCAGCCAGGCCGACCTGGCCTCGATGCTGCTGTCGACGCAGGCAACGCTGGCGCAGAGCTACTTCCTGCTGCGCGTGGCCGATGCGCAGAAGGCCCTGCTGGACCGCACCGTAGCCGATTACCAGAAGTCGCTGCAGCTGGTGCAGAACCAGTATGCGGCGGGCACCGCGCAGCGCTCGGACGTGCTGCAGTCCGAGACCCAGCTCAAGAGCGCGCAGGCGCAGCAGATCGACATCCAGATCACGCGCGCACAGCTGGAGCACGCCATCGCGGTGCTGGTGGGCAAGCCGCCCGCGGCGCTGACGCTGGCCGCCGACGACTTCCGCACCGCGCCGCCGCGCGTGCCGGCCGCGGTGCCGTCGCAACTGCTGGAACGCCGCCCCGACATCGGCGCGGCCGAGCGCCGCATGGCCTCGGCCAATGCGCAGATCGGCGTGGCGCAGGCGGCCTACTACCCGACCCTGTCGCTGTCGGCCAGCGGCGGCCTGACCGCCAGCACGCTGGCGCGTTGGATGTCGCTGCCGGACCGGATCTGGTCGATCGGCGGCGGCCTGGCCGGCACGCTGTTCGACGGCGGCCTGCGCAGCGCGGCCAAGGCGCAGGCGGTGGCCGCCTACGACCAGACCGTGGCCAACTACCGCCAGACCGTGCTGGGCGCGTTCCAGGAAGTCGAGGACAACCTCGCCGCGCAGCGGCTGCTGGAACAGGAAGCGGTGGTGCAGAACGACGCACTGCGCTCGGCGCGCGAGGCGCTGGCGCTGGTGAACAACCGCTACCGCGCCGGCACCGCTGGCCTGCTCGACGTGCTGACGGCGCAGACCAGCGCCTACACCGCCGAGCGCACCGCGCTGTCGATCGCCGGCCGTCAGTACACGGCGGCGGTGGTGCTGATCAAGGCGCTGGGCGGCGGCTGGCATGCGCCCGGTGCGGAGGCTGCGCCGGCACAGGCCGGTACGAACCAGGCCGTCAGCCAGCGCTAGCCGCAGGCGCGCGCGGCAGCGGCTGTTGGCAGATGCGCTCGCGCAGCCAGGTGGCGGCCTTGCCCAGCGGCCGCTGCTTGTGCCAGACCAGTTCCATCGCCACCGGCCAGTCCTGCTGCTGGAATGCCAGCGGCGGCGTCACCAGCCGCGCCGCCGCCGGCGAATTGGCCACCACGTGCCACGGCACGAAGGCCCAGCCCAGCCCGCGCTTGACCAGTTCCACGATCACCCACTGGCTTTCCACCCACCACACGTCGGCGGCCACGCGCAGGCGCATCTTCTCTTCGCTGTCTGAGCGGGTGGCGACCATCAGCTGGCGATAGCGCTTCAGTTCCTCCCAGTCCACGCGCTGGCCGGCCAGCGGATGCTCGGGCGCGCACAGGATCTGCATCGGCACCCAGCCCAGCGCATGGAAGCCCAGCGCCGGCGGCAGCACCTCCTGCCGCCACATGATGCCGAGGTCGGCGCCGCCCTCCAGGACCAGCCGGCTGACGTCCTCCATCAGCGGAAACAGCAGCTCAAGCTCCACCGCCGGGAAGCGGCTGGAGAACTCTTCCAGCAGCATGCCCAGCGTCTCTTCCGGATAGAGCTCATCCACCGCCAGCACCAGCCGCGTCTCCACGCCCTCGCCCAGGCTCTTGGCCACGCCGCGGAAGTGCTCGCAGCGCTCCAGGATCACACGCGCCTCGGCCAGGAGCCGCTCGCCCGCGGGGGTCAGCACCGGGTAACGGGCGGAGCGGTCGAACAGCGCGTTGCCGGCGTCGATTTCCAAGTTGGACACCGCCGCGCTGACCACCGACTGCGCCTTGCCCAGCCGGCGCGCGGCGGCCGAGAACGAGCCGGTCTCAGCTGCGGCGACGAATGCCTGCAATTGCTCGATGGAGAGGCTCATAAAGTACTTTCCATGTTCATCTATCTGTTTTGCAGATAGTATCCAACTTGGCAATCCCTACCCAACAGATAGACTAGCTCCCATCGCGTTTGACACGCAAGGAGGAACAACGATGCGCAAGACCTGGGACCGAATTCGCCACGCCATCGGCTTCGAGGTGGTCGGCCTGCTGATTTTCGCGCCGCTGGCCAGCTGGGCCTTCGGCTATGAACTGCACGAGATGGGCCTAATCGGCATCGTCGCCTCGCTGATCGCCACCGGCTGGAACTACCTGTACAACGTGCTGTTCGACAAGGGCATGCTGCGTTTCACCGGCCAGCTGCGCAAGTCGGTGCCGGTGCGCGTGCTGCACGCCGTGCTCTTCGAACTGGGCCTGCTGGTGGTGTTTCTGCCGTTGGTGGCCTGGTACCTGGACATCAGCCTGGTCGACGCGCTCATCATGGACATCGCCGTGGCCGTCTTTTACATGGTCTACGCGCTGGTGTACAACTGGCTCTACGACACTGTCTTCCCGGTGCCGTCGCTGAAAGCACAGCCCAAGCCGGAAGGCGCCGCACTTGGCTAAGCGCGGTTTTTCCTGACCCCGGAGGCGTCACTCCGGGGTCTTCCCCGTCTTGCCGCATCCGGTCGAATTGTTATACTCCATAACAAATCCAATTCGACCGGAGGCAGCGCGCCCGCGCTTGCGTACCGGCGCATCCTGCACGCGGGGGAGACACCATGAAGATCGCAATCGCCGGTGGCGGCATCGGCGGACTGACGCTGGCGCTGCTATGCCACCGCCACGGCCTCGAGGCCGAGGTCTGGGAGGCCAGCGAAACGCTGCGCCCGCTGGGCGTGGGCATCAACCTGCTGCCGCACGCCGTGCGCATCCTGTCAGAGCTGGGACTGCGCGACGCGCTCGCGGATGTCGCCATCGAGACCTCGTCGCTGTCCTACTACAACAAGCGCGGCCAGCGCATCTGGCATGAGCCGCGCGGGCTGGCGGCCGGTTATGACTGGCCGCAGTTCTCGATCCATCGCGGCGAATTCCAGATGCTGCTGCACCGTACCGTGGTGGAGCGCCTCGGCGCCGGCGCCGTGCATACCGGCCATAGCTTCGAGACCGTGCTGGACACCGGCGCGGGCGGACAGGCGCGCTTTGGCCTGCGCCGCCGCAGCGACAATGCCGAGGTCGAGGCCAGCGCCGATGTGCTGGTCGGCGCCGACGGCATCCACTCGGCGGTGCGCCGCCATTTCTACCCCACCGGCGACCTGCCGCGTTTTTCGCGCCGCCTGCTGTGGCGCGCGGTCACCGAGGCGCCGCCCTACCTGGACGGCCGCTCGATGTTCATGGCCGGGCACCAGGACCAGAAGTTCGTGGCCTATCCGATCTCGGAACCGCTGCGCCGCCAGGGCCGCTCGCTGGTCAACTGGATCGCCGAGCTGCGCGTGCCCGACAGCGTGCCCGACACCCCGCCGCGCAGCGACTGGAACAAGCAGGTCGACAAATCCGTGTTCTGCGCCGCGTTTGCCGACTGGCGGTGGGACTGGATCGACATCCCCGCGCTGATCGACGGTGCCGAGGCGATCTACGAATTCCCGATGGTCGACAAGGACCCGCTGCCGCGCTGGACCTTCGACCGCGTCACGCTGCTGGGCGACGCCGCGCACCCGATGTACCCGATCGGCTCGAACGGCAGCGCCCAGGCCATCCTGGACGCGCGCTACCTGCTCGACAGCCTGCTCGGCACGCCCGACACCGGCTACGCGCTGCGCGAATACGAGGCCGAGCGCCTGCCGCGCACCGCCGGCATCGTGCTGCGCAACCGCATGAACGGGCCCGAGCAGGTGATGCAGCTGGCCGAGGAACGCGCGCCGCAGGGCTTTGCCGACATCGACCAGGTGATCCCGCGCGCGGAACTGGAGGCGATCTCGCTGCGGTACAAGCAACTGGCGGGATTCGACCGGCAGTCGATGCAGGGCACGCGGTAGGATCCGGCAGGTTTGACAATGCAGAACAAGACCATCGAGAGAGGAGACACCATGGCGCCCCTGACCACCACCAAGCTGGCCCGCCTCGCACTGGCCGCGGCCCTCGCCTTCAGCGCCGGCAGTGCGCTGGCCGACATCACCGTCGGCGTCAGCCTGTCCACCACCGGCCCGTCGGCGTCGCTGGGCATCCCGCAGAAGAACTCGCTGGCCTACCTGCCGCAGAAGATCGGCGGCGAGGCGGTACGCTACATCGTGCTGGACGATGCCTCGGACCCCACCCAGGGCGCCAAGGTGGCGCGCCGCTTTGTCTCCGAGGACAAGGTCGACATCATCCTGGGCTCGTCCGCGGTGGCGCCGTCAATCGCCATTGCCGAGGTGGCCGATGAGGCCCAGACCGTGCAGCTGGCGTTCTCGCCGATCGAACTCAAGCCCGGGCGCGGTGCCTGGACCTTCCGGCTGGCGCAGCCGGTGCGGCTGATGGCCAATGCCGTGGCCGCCACCGCCAAGACCAACGGCGTCAAGACCATCGGCTTTATCGGCTTTGCCGATGCCTACGGCGAGACCTGGCTGAAGGACTTCACCGCCGCCGCCAGCGCCAACGGCATCCGCCTGATCGCCACCGAGCGCTACGGCCGCGCCGATACCAGCGTGACCGCGCAGGCCATCAAGCTGATCGCCGCCAAACCCGATGCCATCCTGATCGCCGGCGCCGGCACCGGCGCCGCGCTGCCGCACACCACGCTGCGCGAGCGCGGCTACGGCGGCACCATCTACCACACCCATGGCGCGGCCACCAAGGACCTGATCCGCATCGGCGGGCGCATGGTCAATGGCGCGATCCTGCCGGCCGGGCCGGTGATCGTGCCGGAGCAGTTGCCCGCGGGCGACCCGGTGCGCAAGCCGGGGCTGGACTACGTCACCCGCTATGAGAAGCAATACGGGGCCGACAGCCGCACGCAGTTCGGCGCCCATGCCTACGACGCCGGGCTGGTGCTTGAGCGCATCGTGCCGGTGGCGCTCAGGCACGCCAAGCCGGGGACGCCGGCATTCCGCCAGGCGCTGCGGCAGGCACTGGAGACCGAGCGCGACATCGTGGTCTCGCACGGCGTGCTGAATTACAGTGGGCAAGACCACTATGGCTTCGACCAGCGCGGGCGGGTTATGCTGACCATCGACAACGGCAACTGGAAACTGCTGCATTGACATCCCCCCTCTCGAAAGAGAGGGGATTCCCTCTGCAGGCGATCGATGTCCCGATCGGGCAAGGATATTTAGCGCAGCGTTCACATCGCGATCATGTACAGCACCGCATTCACTGCATACCCATTGCCTTATTCCAAGGTCTGCGATACCTTTCGGCCTCTCCGGCGACATCGCGTCGCAAGAAGAGCAGACCTGGGTGGTGAAACGTCCGTCGACTTCCTCGTACCACGCGCCATGCGCAATCACCTTGTACGCGTAGACGAGAAGCATGCCGGTCATTCTAAATTGGGATTGCTTGCTGCCGGCAGCACTCCTTTCACTCCCCGCACTGAAAGCCGGGGTTTCTCGGAGCAAGTCTGATGAATCCCGAAGCATCCGGCACACCGCCCGCCGCACCCCCGCGCCCGCGCAGCACCACCGCCACGTCCGCGCGGCGCAAGGCGCGCGACCCGCTCGCGCCGGATCCGGCCGCAAGCGCCGGTGCCGATGCCGGTTTCGACCCGCATGTGCCGAATATCGACTATGGCGTGCTCGACAACCTGATCGGCTACGCCATCCGCCGCGCGCAGATCCGCATCTATGAAGACTTTGTGCTGTCGCTGGCGCAATGGCAGATCACGCCGCCGCGCTTTTCGGCGCTGATCATCATCTCGCGCAACCCGCACCTGAAGCTGACCGAGCTGGCGCAGATCCTCGGCATCGCGCGCTCGGGGGCGGTGCTGCTGGTCGACGCGCTGGAAGAGATGAACCTGGTGGCGCGCCGCCCGGCAGCCGGCGATCGCCGCGCCTACAGCCTGGTGCTGACGGCAGCCGGCCGCCGCACGCTGGAAGCCGCCACGCAGGCGGTGGTGGCGCACGACGCGCACGTCGGCTCGGCGCTGAGCGAGGCCGAGCAGGCCACGCTGAAGTCGCTGCTGGCACGGCTGGCGCCGCCGCGCGCCGGCTGAGGGCAGCCGGCAAGACTGTCACCCGCCTGCCAGTGGCCATGCGTTAACATGGCCGCCATGCCAAGAACAATCGCCGCGCCTACTGCATCGCGACCCGGCGCCCTGCTGCGCCGCCTGTCGCCACTGCTCTCGCCCATCCTTGCCGCCGTGCTGCTGGCCGGCGGTCCCGCGCTCACCCCGGCGCAAGCCAAAGCGCCCGCCAAGACGGTCAAGGCGGCCAAAGCGGCCAAGGCCGCCACCGCCGCAAAAGCCGCTGCCGATCCCGCACTGGTGAGTGCCGGCGTGCCGGCCCCGGTGGCCGCGGCGCTGCGCCGAGCCGGCGTACCGGCGTCCGCCGCCAGCTTCTACGTGGTCAGGCTGGGCGCCGGCACCGCCCGCGCCAGCTGGAATGCGCAGCAGCCGATGAACCCGGCCTCGACCATGAAGCTGGTCACCACCTTTGCCGGGCTGCAGCTGCTGGGGCCCGACTACCGCTGGCAGACCTCGCTCTACGCCGACGCCCAGCCCGGCTTCGACGGCACCGTCAACGGCAACGTCTACCTGCGCGGCCACGGCGATCCCAAGCTGGTGCCCGAGGAAATGGCCAAGCTGGTGGCGAAGGCGCGCGCCGGGGGCGCCACCGGCATCAACGGCGACCTGGTGCTGGACCGCAGCTACTTTGCCGATGGCCTGGACGGCAACGGCACCATCGACGGCGAGGTGCAGCGCGCCTACAACGTCGGCCCGGATGCGCTGCTCTATGCGTTCAAGACACTGTCGTTCACGCTGACGCCGGACCCGGCCAGCCAGACCGTGGCAGTCAGCGTCACGCCCGAGCTGGCGCAGCTCAAGCTGGACAACCGGCTCACGCTGACCAACGGCCGCTGCGGCGACTGGCAGTCGAGCGCCAGCCCGAGCGTGCTGCCGCAGGCGGACGGCACCGTGCTGGCGTCGTTCTCGGGCGACTATGCCAGCGACTGCGGCGAGCACGTGCTCAATATCGCCACGCTGTCGCATGCGGAGTTCACCTGGGGCGGCTTCGTCGCCGAATGGCAGCGCGCCGGCGGACGCTTTGCCCACATGCCCGGGCTGCGCAGCGGCAAGGTGCCGCGCGGCGCGGTGCTGCTGGCGCGCCACTACGGCCTGCCGCTCGCGGATATCGTGCGCGACATCAACAAGTTCTCGAACAACGTGATGGCGCGGCAGCTGTTCCTGACCATCGGCGCCGAAATGGACCGCGGCGGCCCGGCCAGCACCGGGCGCTCGATCCGCGTGGTGCAGCGCTGGCTGGCACGCCAGGGGCTGGACATGCCCGGCCTGGTGCTGGACAACGGCTCGGGGCTGTCGCGCGAGGAACGCATCAGCGCCTATGACATGGCGCGCCTGCTGCAGCAGGCCGCGGCCAGCAGCGTGGGGCCGGTGCTGATCGATTCACTGCCGGTGCTGGGCGTCGACGGCACGCTGCGCAACCGCCTGACGCGCGCCAACGCGGCCGGCAACGGCTACCTGAAGACCGGCACGCTGGCCGACGTGCGCGCGCTGGCCGGCTTTGTGGATGCTGCCGAGGGTGGCCGCTACGTGGTGGTCAGCATGATCAACCACCCCAACGCCGCGCAGGCGCAGGAAGCGCACGACGCCCTGCTGCAATGGGTGTACCGCGGCGCACCCTGAGTCCGCGCCGGGCAGGCTGCGGCGCGGCGCCGTGGCCTGGCGCCAACGCCGCGGCCGCATTTTGTTAAGCGGACACTTACCAGCGTCCGATCCGCCCCTATAATGCCAGGGTGCCGGCCGCGTCCTGCGGCGGCAGCCTTCCGGGCCGGCCCTCGGCCCCGGGCCTGCATTGCCCCCTCGCCCTCTGACATGACTTCCCGACAACCCCCGGTGTGGTTGCGCCTCTGGCATCGCTTCGCACCGGCCGAACGCGCCGGCTTTATCGACGGCGCGCGCTACTTTGCCCCGTCCCTGCCCGCGGTCTTCTCCTGGGGCCTGGTGACCGGCGTGGCGATGAGCAAATCCGTAATGACCGTGCCCGAAGCCATCGGCATGTCGCTGCTGGTCTATGCCGGCTCGGCGCAGCTGGCGGTGCTGCCGCTGTTCGCCGCGGGCCTGCCGCTGTGGACCATCTGGCTGACCGCGGCCGTGGTCAACCTGCGCTTCGTGATCTTCAGCGCCGGCATGCAGCCGCACTTCAGCTACATGCCGCTATGGCGGCGCACCATCCTGGGCTCGTTCAACGGCGACCTGCACTTCGTCTACTTCCTGCAGAAGTACAGCACGCCCGGCTACGAGCCTGGCAAGGAAGGCTACTTCTGGGGCATGGCGCTGACCAACTTCTGCATGTGGCAGCTGTCGTCGATCATCGGCATCGTGCTGGCCAGCCTGTTCCCCGACAGCTGGGGCCTGGGGCTGGCGGGCACCATGGCGCTGATCCCGGTGATGATCGCCACCATCAACTCGCGCTCCACGTTGCTGGCCGTGGTGGTGTCGGCGGTGCTGGCGCTGCTTTGCTTCGACTTGCCGTACCGCCTCAGCCTGGTGGTGGCAGTGGTGGGCGCGATTGCCGCCGGCATGGCCAGCGACGACCTGGCCGCGCGCGCGGCGCTGCGCGGCATCCGCCGGCGCAAGCCCAAGGCCCCCGAGGTCACCAACGCCGCCGCGCCGGAAACGCCGCCGGGAGACCGCGCATGAGCCATCTTGAAATCTGGATTGCCATCCTTGGCATGGCGGTCGTCACCATCGTCACGCGCGCGCTGTTCCTGATGGCCGGCGAGCATGTCACCGTGCCCGACCGCATCGCGCGGGCGCTGCGCTATGCGCCGGCCGCGGCACTGGCGGCGATCATCCTGCCGGACCTGATGACCTGGCAGGGGCATTTCACGGTGGCGTTCTCCAACGACAAGCTGATGGCCGGGATTGCGGCCACGTTGTTCTACCTGCTGACGCGGAAGATGGTGGGGATGATCATGGTGGGGATGGCGGTGTATACGGCGTTGAGGTTGCTGGGGTGAGGGCCGGCGCGTCGACGAAGTAAGGCCAGCGGCGAGCCACCGCCCGCCTCATCCTCCAAACGCCGCCGCCGCCCTCTCCAGCCGATCCCGCACCCCGGCCCAATCCTGCCCTTCAGGCAACACCTCGAACATCAGCTGCGTATAGCCCTGCTTGTCGAGCTTGCGCAGCAAGCGGTAAAGCTCGCGCGCATAGGCCGCCGCGTCCGCAGGCGCCTGCACCCAGGTACAACGCTGGTCCACCAGCGGCGCCCGGCCGACCCACGCCACGCGGGCATCGTCCGGCAGCGAGGCTAGCTGCGCCGATGCTGCTTGCGCATCGGCCAGCAGCAGCGGTGTGTGCGGCGCGTAGTGGGCCTTGAGCGTGCCTGAAGCCCGCGGCGCGGCCGCATCGGGCGGCAGCGGGGCCGCGCCCAATACCTGCGCCATCATCGCCGCGGTGATCGCCCCCGGCCGCAGCAGCACCGGGCCGATGCCCTGGTCCAGCCGCGACAGGTCGACGATGGTCGATTCGATACCGACCTCCACGCCATCGCCTTCCAGCACATAGACCGCATCGCCGAACTCGTCGCGCACATGCTGCGCGGTGGTCGGGCTGACCTGGCCGAACTTGTTGGCCGACGGCGCGGCAATGCCGCCGCGGCCGCGCTTGAAGCGGGCCAGCAGCGCCTGCGCCACGGGGTGCGAGGGGCAACGCACGCCAATGCTGTCCTGGCCGCCGGCGACGGCCGGATGGATATGCGCGGCGCGCTTCAGGATCAGCGTCAGCGGGCCGGGCCAGAAGGCGTCGATCAGCTGCTGCGCGGCCTCGGGGACCTCGTCGGTCCAGTAGCCGATATCGGCGCCGTCCACCACGTGGACGATCACCGGATGGTTCGACGGCCGGCCCTTGAGCGCGAAGATGCGGGCGACCGCCTCGGGATTCTCGGCGTCCGCACCGAGCCCGTAGACGGTTTCGGTGGGAAAGGCGACCAGTTGCCCGGCCTCGAGCAGGCGGACGGCTTCGTCCAGTTCAGCGGCCGTGGGCATGCGCGGCGACATCGTGTTCCTTGGAGCTATGGCTTCAGAGCGGGATATGCAGCGCCTGCGCGGCGGCGGCAAAGGCGGCGTCGGCCGCTTCGGCATGCTCGCCCACGCAGTTGACGTGGCCCATCTTGCGCGACGGGCGCGCATCGCCCTTGCCGTACAGGTGCAGCTTGGCGCCGGGTTGCGCCACCACCTCGTCCCAGGACGGCGTGCGCTCCAGGCCGAACTCGAACCACACGTCGCCCAGCAGGTTCAGCATCTTGCCAGCCGAGTGCTGGCGCGTGCTGCCCAGCGGCAGCCGCGCCATGGCGCGCACCTGCTGTTCGAACTGGCTGGTCTCGCACGCATCCATGGTGATATGGCCGGAGTTGTGCGGGCGCGGCGCCATCTCGTTGGCGACCAGCGAGCCGTCGGTCAGCACGAAGAACTCGATGCACAGCACGCCGACGTAGCCCATCTCCGTAGCGATGGCAGCCGCTGCAGCACGCGCGCGGTCGGCAATGTCAGGCGACACGCTGGTCGACGGCATCACCGTCGAGAACAGGATGCCGTCGCGGTGCACGTTCTCGGCCAGCGGCCAGGTGGCGGTGGAGCCGTCCGCGGCACGCGCGGCCAGCACCGAGACCTCATAGGCCAGCGGCAGCATCTGCTCCAGCACGCACGGCACGTGCTGCATGGCATTCCAGGCGGCGCGCACGTCGTCGCGCGTCTTCACGCGCGCCTGGCCCTTGCCGTCGTAGCCCATGCGCGCGGTCTTGAGGATGCCGGGCAGCACGTGGTCGGGCAACTGGTCGACATCGGCATCGTGCTGGATCACCCAGTGCGGGGCCGGCGACACGCCGGTGCGCTCGGCGCACGCGGCAAAGAACTTCTTCTCGCCGATGCGGTTCTGCGCGATCGACACGCAGTAGCCGCGCGGCGCGACAAAGGCGCCCAGCTGCTCGAGCCGGTCCAGCGACAGCGACGGCACGTTCTCGAACTCGGTGCTTACCGCCTGGCACAGCTTGCCCATTTCGGCCAGCGCGGCCTCGTCGGTGTATTGCGCACAGATATGCTTGTCCGCCACCGAGCCGGCCGGGCTGTCCTGGTCCGGATCGAGCACGCATACGCGATAGCCCATCGCCTGCGCCGCATGCGTGAACATGCGGCCGAGCTGGCCGCCACCCAGCATGCCGAGCCACGCACCGGGCAGGATGGGCGCGTCGGGACGGTCGACGCCGAACTCGGCGCGCGATTCCGGCGTGTGGGCTTCGGAGAGGTAGGGATGGATATCGGTAGGCATTGCTAGGTTCCGTGGGATGTCCGGATGATTACAGCGGCAGCGTCATCGCGCGCGCGGCTTCGGTCTGCTTCGCGCGGAACGCTTCCAGCGCGCCGGCCAGCGCCTCGTCGGTGGTGGCCAGCGTGGCGATCGCGTGCAGCGCGGCATTGGCGGCACCGGCCTCGCCGATGGCAAAGGTGGCCACCGGCACGCCCTTGGGCATCTGCACGATCGACAGCAGCGAATCCTCGCCACGCAGGTACTTGGACGGCACCGGCACGCCGAACACCGGCACGATGGTCTTGGCGGCGATCATGCCGGGCAGGTGCGCGGCCCCGCCGGCCCCGGCGATGATGGCGCGGATGCCGCGGCTGCGCGCGCTCTCGGCATAGCGGAACATGTCGTCCGCCATGCGGTGCGCCGACACCACCTGGGCTTCGAACGGCACGCCGAAATCCTTCAGCATGGCCACTGCGTGCTGCATCACGTCCCAGTCGGAACTGCTGCCCATCACCACGCCGACCAGCGGCTTGTCTTGCTTGCTCACGTTTGATCCTTCCTTGTTTGCGCCCCTCTCCCGCTTGCGGGAGAGGGGCGGGGGTGAGGGCCGGCGCCTCTTGACGCGTGGCGCCTTGCTGAACCACCCCTCACCCTGCCCTCTCCCCATGAGGGGAGAGGGGAACACATTTTGGTTACTGCAGTTCTTCGCCCGTCAGGCGCGTCAGCGCTTCACGGTACTTGGCGGCGGTCTTTTCGATCACCTCGTCCGGCAGTTGCGGCGCCGGCGCGGTCTTGGGCCAGGGCTTGCCGTCGATGCGCACGGCTTCCAGCCAGTCGCGCACGAACTGCTTGTCGAACGACGGCGGGTTGGTGCCCACCTGGTAGGAATCGGCCGGCCAGAAGCGCGACGAATCGGCGGTCAGGACCTCGTCCATCAGCGTCAGCACGCCATTGTCGTCCAGGCCGAACTCGAACTTGGTATCGGCGATGATGATGCCGCGCGTGGCCGCAAACTCGGCCGCTTCCTTGTACAGGCGGATCGAGATCTCGCGCATCTGGCGCGCCAGCGCGATGCCGATGCGGGCCTCGACTTCGGCGAACGAGATGTTCTCGTCGTGCTCGCCCATCTCGGCCTTGGCGGCCGGGGTGAAGATCGGCTCGGGCAGCTTCTGCGCGTTCTGCAGGCCGGCGGGCAGCTCGATCCCGCACACCTTGCCGGTGGCCTGGTAGTCCTTCCAGCCGCTGCCGGCGAGATAGCCGCGCACCACGGCTTCGACCAGGATCGGCCGCAGGCGCTTGACCACCACGGCGCGGCCCTTGACCTGCTCCACTTCCTCCGGCGCGACCACGGTCTCGGGCGCGATGCCAGTCTCGTGGTTCGGCACGATGTGCGCGAGCTTGCGGAACCAGAAGTTCGCCATCTGGTTCAGCACGCGGCCCTTGTCGGGAATCGGCTCGCCCATGATGACGTCGAACGCCGACAGGCGGTCGGTGGTGACGATCAGCAGCTTGTCATTGCCGACGGCATAGTTGTCGCGCACTTTGCCGTGGCCCAGCAGCGGCAGCGAGTTGATGGAGGACTGGTAGAGAGCGTTGGACATGATGGTTCCGATAAAACGGCGAAGCCGCCGGGCGCTGGATGCGTGCCGCGGCGGCCGGAACTGCAATCCGCCTTCCCCTTGCGCGGAAGGCGGACTAGGGACATTTACTGCACGACCTGCGACAGCTTGCCCGCCTTGTACTGCTGCGCGATGTCGGTCAGGCCGATCGGCTTGATCTTGCCGGCCTGGCCTTCGCAGCCGAAGGCGATGTAGCGCGCCTTGCACACCTGCTTGGCGGCTTCGCGAGCCGGCTTCAGGTATTCGCGCGGGTCGAACTTGCTCGGGTTCTCGGCGAAGAAGCGGCGGATCGCGCCGGTCATGGCCAGGCGGATGTCGGTGTCGATGTTGATCTTGCGCACGCCGTACTTGATCGCTTCCTGGATTTCCTCGACCGGCACGCCGTAGGTTTCCTTCATGTCGCCGCCGAACTTGCGGATCTCTTCCAGCAGCTCTTGCGGAACCGACGACGAGCCGTGCATCACCAGGTGGGTGTTGGGGATGCGGGCGTGGATTTCCTTGATGCGGCTGATCGCCAGGATATCGCCGGTGGGCTTGCGCGTGAACTTGTAAGCGCCGTGCGAGGTGCCGATGGCGATGGCCAGGGCATCCAGCTGGGTGGCCTTGACGAAGTCGGCGGCCTGCTCCGGATCGGTCAGCAGCATGGAGTGGTCCAGCACGCCGACGGCGCCGATGCCGTCTTCTTCGCCGGCTTCACCGGTTTCCAGCGAGCCCAGGCAGCCCAGTTCGCCTTCCACGGTCACGCCGACGGCGTGGGCCAGCTGCACCACCTTGCGGGTGACGTCGATGTTGTACTCATACTCGGCCGGGGTCTTGCCGTCTTCGCGCAGCGAGCCGTCCATCATCACCGACGAGAAGCCCAGGTCGATCGCGCCCTGGCAGATCGCCGGCGACTGGCCGTGGTCCTGGTGCATCACCACCGGAATATGGGGATAAGCCTCTACCGCGGCTTCGATCAGGTGGCGCAGGAAATGCTCACCGGCGTATTTGCGCGCGCCGGCCGAGGCTTGCATGATCACCGGGGCGTTGACCTCGTCGGCAGCCTGCATGATGGCCTGCACTTGCTCGAGGTTGTTGACGTTGAAGGCCGGCAGGCCGTAGCTGTTCTCGGCCGCGTGGTCCAGCAGCTGGCGCATCGATACGAGTGGCATGTCTAACTCCTAATAAAAAATGGGGTGTCTTCCGCGTATTCTTCTAATCGGCGCTTACGCAGTGCATCGACTTACGTGGCGCTGCCCGTGCCTGCCGGCTCCGTCAGCCTTGCGCATTCCGCGCTGGCGCTCCGTCCGGCATGGCACGCATTGCTTCATCTCACTTTCAGCTGCCCACCCTGACGATCTTCAGGGTGTTGGTGCCGCCCGGCTGGCCCATCGGCTCGCCGATGGTCAGCACGATGAAATCGCCGCGCTGCACCACGCCCTGCGCCAGCAGCAGTTCTTCTGCCTGCTCCAGCGCGGTGTCGCGGTCGGCGCTGGACTGCAGCGGCAGCGGCACCACGTTGCGGTACAGCTGCATCTTGCGCTGCGAGGCCAGGTTGGGCGTCATCGCATAGATCGGCACATGGATGCGGTGACGGCTCATCCACAATGCGGTGGCGCCGGAATCGGTCAGCGCGGCAATCGCCTTCACCTGCAAATGATAGGCCGTGAACAGCGCACCCATCGCCACCGACTGGTCGATGCGCGAAAAGGTCTGGTTCAGGAAATCGGTGTCGAGCTGCACCACCTCGGACTTCTCGGCTTCGATGCAGACCGCGGCCATGGCCTCGACCGTCTCCACGGGGTAGCGGCCGGCGGCGGTTTCGGCCGACAGCATCACCGCGTCGGTGCCGTCCAGCACGGCGTTGGCCACGTCCGAGACCTCGGCGCGCGTGGGCACCGGGTTGACGATCATGCTCTCCATCATCTGGGTGGCGGTGATGGTCAGCTTGTTGGCCTCGCGCGCCAGCTTGATCATGCGCTTCTGCAGCGCCGGCACGGCGGCATTGCCGACTTCCACGGCCAGGTCGCCGCGCGCCACCATGATGCCGTCGGACGCCTGCAGGATCTCTTCCAGCACGCCCGGGCGGATCGCCTCGGCGCGCTCGATCTTGGCGATCATGCGGGCCTTGTGGCCGTGCGGCTGGCCGGCCACCGCGGTCAGCTGGCGCGCCATTTCCATGTCGGTGGCGTTCTTGGGGAAGCTGACCGCGACGTAGTCGGCGCCCAGGGCCATGGCGGTCTTGATGTCGTCCATGTCCTTGGCGGTCAGCGCCGGCGCCGACAGCCCGCCGCCCTGGCGGTTGATGCCCTTGTTGTTGGACAGCTCGCCGCCCACGCGCACGGTGGTGAAGATCTCGCTGCCGAACACACGGTCCACCACCAGCACGATCAGGCCGTCGTTGAGCAGCAGCAGGTCGCCCGGGCCGACGTCGCGCGGCAGGTCCTGGTAGTCCAGGCCGGCGCGCTGCTCGTTGCCTAGCTGGCAGCTCGAATCCAGGATGAACGGGTCGCCCGCCTTGAGCGTGATCTTGCCATGCTCGAACTTGCCGACGCGGATCTTGGGGCCCTGCAGGTCGGCCATGATGGCGACCTCGCGCCCGCATGCCTGCGCGGCTTCGCGCACCAGGCGGGCGCGGTCGAGATGGTCCTGGGCGGTGCCGTGCGAAAAATTCAGCCGCACCACGTCGACCCCCGCCGCGATCATGCGGGTCAGGATTTCCAGCGAGCTGGAGGCGGGGCCGATGGTGGCGACGATCTTGGTGGAACGAGTCATGCGCGGAATTCCTGGTTCAGGGCCCCGGCAACACCGCCGGGCCCGGCGGATGCGTCAGCCTGCGGCGCGCTGCTCCAGCACTTCGAATGCGGGCAGCTTCTTGCCTTCCAGGAATTCCAGGAACGCGCCGCCGCCGGTGGAGATATAGCCCACGCGGTCGGCGATGCCGTACTTGGCAATGGCCGCCAGCGTGTCGCCGCCGCCGGCGATCGAGAACGCCTTCGATTCGGCGATGGCCTGGGCCAGCACCTTGGTGCCGTTGCCGAACTGATCGAACTCGAACACGCCTACCGGGCCGTTCCAGACGATGGTGCCGGCGGCCTTGAGCTGCTCGGCCAGCATCGCGGCGGTCTTGGGGCCGATGTCCAGGATCATGTCGTCGTCGGCCACGTCCTTGACGTCCTTGACGGTGGCCGCGGCGGTAGCGCTGAATTCCTTGGCGCACACCACGTCGACCGGGATCGGCACCGAGGCGCCACGCTTGGCCATGATGTCGATGATGGTTTTGGCGTCGCCGACCAGGTCGGCTTCGGCCAGCGACTTGCCGATCTTCAGGCCGGCGGCCAGCATGAAGGTATTGGCAATGCCGCCGCCGACGATCAGGTTGTCGACCTTGTCGGCCAGCGACTTCAGGATGGTCAGCTTGGTCGAGACCTTGGAGCCGGCCACGATCGCCACCAGCGGGCGCGCCGGCTGGCCCAGCGCCTTGCCCAGCGCGTCGATCTCTGCGGCCAGCAGCGGGCCGGCGCAGGCGATCGGCGCGTACTTGGCGATGCCATGCGTGGTGGCTTCGGCACGGTGGGCGGTGCCGAAGGCATCGTTCACGTAGACGTCACACAGCTTGGCCATCTTCTGGGCCAGTTCGTCGCTGTTCTTCTTTTCGCCCTTGTTCACGCGGCAGTTTTCCAGCAGCACCACCTGGCCCGGCGCCACCTCGACGCCGTCGACCCAGTTCTGCACCAGCTTGACCGGCTTGCCCAGCAACTCGGACAGGCGCGTGGCGATCGGCGCCAGCGAGTCCTCGGGCTTGAACTCGCCCTCGGTCGGGCGGCCCAGGTGGGAGGTGACCATCACCGCAGCGCCGCCAGCCAGGCAGGCCTCGATCGCCGGCACCGAGGCGCGGATGCGGGTGTCCTCGGTGATGTTGCCGGCGTCATCCTGCGGCACGTTCAGGTCGGCGCGGATAAACACCCGCTTGCCGGAGATTTTGCCTTGGGAAATCAGGTCGGAAAGACGCAGGACAGAGGTCATGGCGATGGATGGCGCGAGATTTCGCTGGAATTCGGGGAAACGGGCATTTTACCTGATCGTGGTCAACGCTTTGCCGATTCCGGACCGTTACGCACATGTGATATGCCTCTTGCAGCACATTATGCGCAATCCCGCACAAGCCAGGTGGCGCCCCTCCCCACGAAAGAAGGGTCAGCTCCATGCCCCTCTTGACCCCCGAGTGCGGTAATGTATGCAACGTCTGCTACAACAGACACGCAAAAAGCGCCAGAGCCGGTCTTGAAACGGCCATGACAACAGGCGGCCAAAATAACAAGCAGCCAAAAAGAAAGCAGCCGGTGTGCGATCAGACGCACCGCCGGCGCCGCGCATTTCCTTGTCGCGAATGCAGGGGGTGAGTCAGATGAAAGAAGCCGACATGCACGGAGCAATCCGTGGCTTGTACGAGGGCATTCTCGATCCCGGTGCCTGGCAGCAGAGCCTGCGCACCCTGACGGATCTGGCGGGCACGGCACACGCCTCGATGATGGTCTGGGACACTGTCCGCGACCAGGTCACCGTCAATGAGATCGTCAATCCGGTGGTGGAACTGTTTACCGAGTACGAATCGGACTACCAGGCCATCGATCCGGCCAAGCAGTTCGCGCCGCGCCTGCGGCCGGGCGACTGGTATATCGACGCGCGCGAACTGGGCGAAGGCACCATGGCCCGCCATCCGTTCTACCGTGACTTCTTCCACCGCTACGACCTGCGCTCCTACGTGGCCTGCCTGGTCGAGCGCCAGCCCCACTACGAAGTCTATTTCTCGATGCAGCGCGCGCGCACGCAGCCGCTGTTCTCGCCCGACGACACCCGCGGCATGGACTGGATCATCCCGCATATGCGCAGCGCCATGGCCATGCGCGACCGCACGCTGGGGCTGACGGTGCTGGCGCGGCTGTCGACGCAGCTGGTGGAGCGGCTCAATTTTGCCCTGCTGGTGTTCTCGCCGCAGCGCCAGGTGCTGCTGAGCAACCGCGCCGGCGAGCGCTGGGCGCGGCGCCTGGACCCGGCCGGCAAGGTGTCGGACTGGACCCTGTCGCGCCCGTTCGCCGACATGGTCCAGGCCGCCTGCGACCCGCAGCGCGCGGTCGCCGCGCAGGCCGCCCGCGCCACCGACGGCAACGGCGCCTGCGCGCAGGTGATCGTGCTGCCGCTGCCGCCCTCGCACGCGTTTGCCGCGCAATGGCAGGAACCGGCGGCGCTGGTGATCGTGCATGAGCAGGACAGCGCGCCGCTGTTGCTGGCGCCGGTGCTGCGCGACCTGTACGGACTGACCCCGGCGGAGACCCGGCTGACCACCCAGCTGGCCACCGGACAGGGCCTGCCCGAAGCCAGCCAGCAGCTGAACATCCGCCACGAAACCGCGCGCACCCAGCTCAAGGCCATATTCCACAAGACCGGCTGCAACAGCCAGGCCCAGCTGACGCATCTGCTCTCGCGCCTGGGCGCGGCGCTGGACGAGGCCTGAACACCACGCGCCCGGCAGCGGGCCGGCGCCGCGCCCGCGGCCCGCCCGTTGCCCCGCGAAGAAAGTGCTAAAAATAAAAGAAGTAAAAAGAAGGGAAGCCATGAGCGACACACAGATGCACGACACCATTCGCGCGCTGTACGAGGGGATCTTCGATGCCGATGCCTGGCAGCGCAGCCTGGGCGCGCTGTGCCAGGCCAGCGGCAGCACGCATGCCCATCTGCTGGTGCTCGACACCGTCAACGAGCGCGTGCTGGTGAACCAGGAGGTCAACCCCATGCCGGAGGCGGTGGCCGCCTACAGCGAACAGTACGTAGCCATCGACCCGGCCCTGCCGTTCGCCAGGCGCATGTCGGTGGGCAACTGGTATATCGATTCACGCGAGCTGGGCGCGCAGGCGATGCGCAAGTCGCCCTTCTACGGCGAGTTCCTGCGGCAATTCGAACAGTCATCGGTGATGGCCTGCCTGATCGAGCGCCAGCCGCACTACGACGTGTTCCTGTCGCTGCAGCGCCCGCAGGGCCACGACCACTATTCGCCCGAAGACGCGCGCGCGCTCGACTGGGCCATCCCGCACGTGCGCCATGCGATGGCGCTGCGCGACCGCACCCACCAGGTGTCGGCACTGGCGCATGCGTCGGCGCAACTGATGGAGCGGCTGCCGTTCGGCGTGATCGTGTTCCGCGACGACGGCAAGCCGCTGATGGCCAACAGCATTGGCGAGACCTGGGTGCGCCGGCTGCTGCCGGCGGTGTCGGTCGAAACCCGCGCCGTGGCGCCGCCCGCCATAGCCGTGCGCGAGGAAGCCGACTGGCAGCTGTCGCGCCCGTTTGCCGAGGCGCTGCGGGCGGCATGCAACCCCGCCAACCCGCAGCCGGCGCAGGCGCTGCGCGCGGCTGACAGCGCCGGCCGCCAGGCCCAGGTCGTCCTGCTGCCGCTGCCGCCGGCGCACCATCTGGCGATGGACTGGCAGCGCCCCAGCGTGCTGGTGGCGATCCACGAGCCCGGCACCGCGCCGATGACGCTGCCAGCCGTTTTGCGCGACCTCTACGGCCTCACGCCGGCCGAGACCCGGCTGGCCTTGCAGCTGTCATCGGGCATCGGCCTGCCCGAGGCGTGCGAGCTGATCGGCATCCGGCGCGAGACCGGACGCACCCAACTCAAGGCAATCTTCACCAAGACCGGGACGGGCACGCAGGCGCAACTGGCGCACCTGCTCACGCGGCTGGGGGTACGGATCTGACCGAGGCCAGCGCGCGTCAGTCGATCGACGCGCCCACGGTTTTGACCACCCCCGCCCACTTCTGCCGATCCCCCTTCACCGTAGCCTTGAACTGATCCACGGTCTCGACCCGCGGCGTGTTGCCGGCATCGATCAGCTTCTGGCGGATCGCCGGCGTTTCCAGCGCCACCTTCACCGCATCGTTGACCTTGCGCGCGATCTTCGGATCCAGCCCCTTGGGCCCGAAGAAGCCGAACCAGATGGTGCTGTTGAAGCCGGGCAGGCCGCTCTCGGCAATGGTCGGCACGTCGGGAATCACTTGCACGCGCTGCTTGGTGGTCACGCCCAGCAGGCGCACCTTGCCGGCGCGGTACTGCGGCAGCACGCTCTGCACCTGGTTGAAGATGCAGCAGACCTCGCCCTTCACCACCGCCTGCAGCGCGTCGGGGCCGCCCTTGTAGGGCACGTGGACCATGTCCAGGCCGGCGCGCGCGTTGAACTCGGCAAAGGCCAGGTGCGTGCCGGTGCCGTTGCCGGTGGAGGCGAAGTTGTACTTGCCCGGGTTGGCCTTGACCTTCTCGATAAACTCCTTGACCGACTTCACGTCCAGCACCGCCGGGTTGACGGTCAGCACGTTGGAGACCTCGACCAGCGGCGCGATCGGGGTGAAATCGGCCTCGGCGTCGAACGGCAGGTTCTTGTACAGCGCCGGGTTGATGCCGTGCGTGGCGGCAGTGCCCAGCAGCAGCGTGTAGCCATCCGGCTTGGCATGCGCGACCACCTCGGAGGCCACGTTGCCGCCGGCGCCCGGCCGGTAGTCGTAGATGATGGTGGTCTTCAGCGACTTCTGCAGCGACTCCTGCAGCGTGCGGCCGACGATGTCGACGCCGGAGCCGGCAGCAAAGCCCATCAGGATCGTCACCGGCTGCGTCGGCCACTCCCCTTGCGCGCGGGCGGGCATGCTGACCGTGCTGACGGCAGCGGCGGCGCACAGCGCGGCCAGGCCGGTAGCGGAACGGAAGGACAAGCGCGGAAGCAGGCGGGACGAAATAGGCATGGGGGCACCGTCGGAGAGAGTCAGGACTGAACATGGGGCCGGCCGGGATCTGAGCCTCGGGCCAGCCCCACAAGATAGCAAGGATCCTGCCAAAACCAAACGACCGAGTTCGCTTGAAGGTATGCCATGCGGGCATATGGCCGCTCAGCGCCGCAGCAGGCCTACCAGTTCGTCGATCTCCGGCAAGGGCGCGCCGGTGCCGGCAGCGCCTTCTTCGTCCGCCTCCAGCAGCCCGTCGGCCAGCGCGCGCTTGTCGCGGTGCAGGTCGACGATGCGCTCTTCGATGGTGCCGGCATTGATCAGCCGGTACACCGTCACCGGACGCTGCTGGCCGATGCGGTGCGCGCGGCCCATGGCCTGGTCTTCGGCGGCGGGGTTCCACCAGGGGTCGGCAATGATCACGTAGTCGGCCGCGGTCAGGTTCAGGCCGAAGCCGCCGGCCTTCAGGCTGATCAGGAAGACATCGCCCTCGCCGGCCTGGAAGGCGGCCACGCGGCGGGTGCGCTCGGCCGCGGGGGTGGCGCCGTCCAGGTACTGCAGCGCCAGCCCGGCGCGCTCCAGCCCCTGGCGCAGCAACTGCAGGAAGTCGACAAACTGGCTGAACACCAGGGTCTTGTGGCCGCTCGCGGCAAGCTCGCTGGCCAGCTCGACAAAGGCGCGCACCTTGGCGCCTTCGGACAGCTGGCCGCTGAGTTCCGGCGTGACCAGGCGCGGATCGCACGCGGCGCGCCGCAGCCGCATCAGCTGCGCCAGCACGTGGATGCGCGCCTGGGCCTGGTGCTGGGCCTGCGCCAGGGCGCGCGCGCGGGCCCCGGCAGGCGCGCCTTTGGTGGCCTTGCGTGCCGCTTCCACGCGCGCCAGCGCGGCCTCGGCCTCGGTCTGGGCCTGGCGGCGCAGGGCCTCGTAGTGCGCGGCTTCGACCGGCTCGGGCTCGACCCGGATCACCAGCTCCGTGCGCGGCGGCAGTTCGTCCAGCACCTGCGCCTTGGTCCGGCGCAGCACGAACGGCGCGATCATGCGGCGCAGCCGCTGGCGCGCCTCGCGCATGCCGCCGCGCTCGATCGGGTTGGCAAAGTGTTCGTTGAAGCGGGCCAGCGAGCCCAGCAAACCCGGATTGCAGAACCGCATCACCGACCACAGCTCGGCCAGCCGGTTCTCCACCGGCGTGCCGGTCAGCGCCATGCGGAAGCCCGACGGCAGCGCGAACATGGCCTGCGCCCGCCGCGTGACCGCGTTCTTGAAGGCCTGCGCCTCGTCCGCGACCACGGTATGCCATGCGCGCGCGCAGAACGCCTTGCTGGCCTGCTGCAGCAGCGTGTACGAGACGATCACCAGGTCATGCGGCCCGGCCTGCGCCAGCAGCGTCTCGCGATCGCCCTCGGCATAGACATGGACGTTGAGCGTGGGCGCAAAGCGCCGCGCCTCGGCTGCCCAGTTGCCGCACACCGAAGTCGGCGCGATCACCAGCGCGGCGCCGCCGCCGGCGCGCGCCACCAGCACCGCCAGCGCCTGCAGGGTCTTGCCCAGGCCCATGTCGTCGGCCAGGCAGGCGCCCAGGCCCGAGGCCGCCAGCGTCATGGCCCAGCGGTAGCCGGCCTCCTGGTAGGGCCGCAGCTCAGCCGCCAGCGTGGCAGGCAGCGCGATGTCAGCCTCGCGCGCGGCGCGCAGCCGGGCGATGCGCTGGCGGAAATGCGCATCGGGATCGACGCCGGCGCCGGCCAGCACGTCATCCAGCCACGGCGTCGCCATCTGCGGGACGCGAATGCCGTCGGGCACATGCTCACCGACGCCGGCGAGGTCGCGCAGCCGGCCGCGCAGCGTGCGCGTCAGCGCCACGTAGACGCCCTGCCCCATCGGCACGAAGCGCCCGGCGTGGCTGCCGGTCCAGTCGATCAGCTTGCCCAGCTCCAGCACCAGCCCCTCGGCCACGCGCAGCTCGCCGGCCAGCCGGTACCATGCGCCGCGGCTCTCGATGTGCACGCCCAGCTGCGCCAGGTCGGCCGGCAGCACCCGCAGTTCCTTGCCGCGCGGCCATTCCACGGCCTGCACCGCGGGCAGGCCGGGCAGCGCCTCGACCACCGCGAGCGCGTCCTCCGGATCGTCCAGCATCCAGGTGTATTCGCCGCCCGGCGGCGCCAGCGCCACCAGCTGCGGCAATGCCGCGAAGACCTCGGCCACGCTGGCCAGCTCGGCATCCAGGTCGCGTTGCGTGGCCAGGGTCTCGCCGCGCACCGCGGCCATCAGGCGCTCGCGCCCGGCGCCGGGCGCGAGCCGCGGGCCGAGCGGCCCCAGCGGCGTCACCACCAGCCGCAGCGAAATGCCGCGCCCCGCCAGCCCGCCCAACGGTGCCACCTCGGCGCGCAGGCGCGCGTCAGCCTCCACCGCGCGCGATCCGCCCGCCTGGTCGGCCTGGACCTGGAACTGGCCGGCCAGCGCGCGCAAGGTCTGGTCGAGCTGGGCGTGGCCGTCCTCAGGGATCGCCAGGCCATCGCCGATCAGCCGGGCAGCCTCGAACTGCGCCGGCGTAAAGCGGATCAGCCGCAGCCGGTGCGGGCCGTCGCGCACCACCGTGAGCTGGCGCAGCGCCTCGGCCTCCTGGCGCGCGGCGGCCGGCAGCAAGGCTTCCATCGCCGGCGCCTCGCGCGCCGGCGGGAACATGCGCAGCACGTAGCGGCCGGCGCTGCGCACCGCTTCCAGCGCGGGCGCGTCCTCCACCACCTCCAGCGTCTGCGACGGCGCATGCGCCAGCACCACGCCGGGGTGCCCCACCAGCGCCATCGCCGCGGCGGCGCGGTCGAGCACGTAGCGCCGGTTGTGCGACTGGTCGCGGCGGATGGCGCGGGCCACGCGGGCGTCCCACGGCTCCAGCCGGTCGTCCTCGGCCACGCGCGCCAGCGGCACCGGCCTGGGCTTGCCCCAGCCGCGCGCGCCGCGCACCTGCTCGAGCGGCTCGATCGTGCCGGGCGCGCCGTCGGCATCCAGCGTCAGCGCCCACAGCAGGCGCCTGCCGCCTTCGGCCCCGGCGGCAGGCTCGCTGCCGGCGAGCGCGCGCAGCGCCTCCAGCGCCTGCTGCCAGCCGGTCTGCGGCGCGGACGCGCCGCCGGGGTCGGAAGCCCTGTCAGGCGGGACATCGGGTCCGGGATGTGGGGTCAAAGGCACGGCGAGTGTGGGAATCAAGGCCGCCAGCGCGGCGGCACGGTGCGCGTTACAGGGCAAGAATGCCCGAAAAAGAGGATTCTAGACCGCAGCGGCGCCCGCGCCGCGTTGTGACCCATGTCCCCCGGGCTTACAATGTCGTTTTTGCTATTTCCACGGCGCAGGGAGAACAGACATGTCGATGGCGGATCGCGACGGCAAGATTTGGATGGACGGCAAGCTGATCGAATGGCGCGACGCCAAGATCCACGTGCTGACGCATACGCTGCACTATGGCATGGGCGTGTTCGAGGGCGTACGCGCCTACAAGACCCCCGAAGGGACCGCCATCTTCCGCCTGAAGGAGCACACCCGCCGCCTGTTCAATTCGGCCAAGATCTTCCAGATGGTCATGCCCTTCGACGAGGCCACGCTGGAAGCGGCGCAGCGCGAAGTGGTGCGCGCCAACAAGCTGGAATCCTGCTACATCCGCCCGATCGTGTGGGTCGGCGACGAGAAACTGGGCGTCTCGGCCAAGGGCAACACCATCCACGTGGCAATCGCGGCCTGGCCGTGGGGCGCCTACCTGGGCGAGGAAGGCATGGAGCGCGGCATCCGCGTGAAGACCTCGTCGTTCACGCGCCACCACGTCAACGTGTCGCTGGTGCGCGCCAAGGCGAGCGGCTACTACATCAACTCGATCCTGGCCAACCAGGAAGCCACCGGCCTGGGCTACGACGAAGCGCTGCTGCTCGACACCGAGGGCTATGTCAGCGAAGGCTCGGGCGAGAACGTGTTTATCGTGCGCAACGGCGTGATCTACACGCCGGACCTGGCCTCGTGCCTGGACGGCATCACCCGCGACGCCACCCTGACCATCGCGCGCGACCTGGGCATCGAGGTGCGTGAAAAGCGCATCACCCGCGACGAGATGTATTGCGCCGACGAGGCCTTCTTCACCGGCACCGCCGCCGAAGTGACGCCGATCCGCGAACTGGACGACCGCGTCATCGGCGAAGGCCGCCGCGGCCCGGTGACCAAGCAGATCCAGGACGCGTTCTTTGCCGCCGTGGGCGGCACCAACGAAAAGTACAAGAAGTGGCTGACGCTGGTCTGAGTACCGGCCGCCAGCCCCTGTTGCGCGCGCCCGGCACTGCCGGGCGCGGCACACCCGCTGTTTTCATCGAACAATAAGCATCACTCCCTGCAACACCATGACGCAAACCGCCACCATCATCGAAATCGGCGCTGAAGACATTCCGCTGCATTGCCCGACCGCCAACACCCCGGCATGGAACTACCATCCGCGCGTGTTCCTCGACGTGGCAGACACCGGCGAAGCCAAGTGCCCCTACTGCGGCACCGTCTACAAGCTCAAGCCGGGCACCGTGCTGAAGGGCCACCACTGACCCGAGCCGCCCGCATGCGCACGATCCCGACGCTCCGGGCCGCTTGCAGGCGCCCCGGAGCGTCGGCATTGCCGGCGTCCGCGCCGACGCACCCGTGCCGGCTCCAAGCGCCCCGCCCATGAAGAAAGCCCTCGTCATCGCCCCCAACTGGATCGGCGACGCCCTGATGGCGCAGCCGCTCTTTGCGCTGCTCAAGGCGCGCCATCCGCGCCTGGTCATCGACGCACTCGCGCCCAAGTGGGTCGCGCCCGTGCTCGCGCGCATGCCGGAGATCGGCCGCGTGTTCCCGTCCGACCTCGCGCACGGCAAGCTGCAGCTGTCGGCACGGCTGATGTTCGCGCAGCAGCTCAAGAACGAAGGCTACGACCTCGCCTACGTGCTGCCGAACTCGCTCAAGTCGGCACTGGTCCCCTGGCTGGCCGGCATCCCGCTGCGCATAGGCTACCGCGGCGAAGCCCGCTTCGGCCTGCTCAACGTGCGCCACGCCAACCCGCCGCGCGACAAGCGCCCGCCGATGGTGGAGCACTACGCCCGCCTGGCGCTCAAGCCCGGCGCGCGCCTGCCCGAAGACCTGCCCGAGCCGCGCCTGCGCGTCGACCCGACGCGCATGGCGGCCACCGCCGAGCGCTTTGGCATCGCCCCGCACACGCGCGTGATCGCGTTCTGCCCGGGTGCCGAGTTCGGCCCGGCCAAGCGCTGGCCGGCCGGGCATTTCGCCAGGCTCGCGCAGATGCTGCGGCGTTCCTACCCGTATGCGCAGATGATCACGCTGGGCTCTGCCAAGGACGCCGAGATCGCCGCCGAGATCGTCAGCGAGGCCCCGTTCGTGCGCAACCTTTGCGGCCAGACCTCGCTGGATGATGCCGTGGACCTGCTGGCGCTGTCCGAAGCCGCGGTCTGCAACGACTCCGGCCTGATGCACGTCACCGCGGCGCTGAACCGGCCCCAGGTGGCGGTGTTCGGCTCGAGCGACCCGCGCCACACGCCGCCGTTGTCACAGGCAGCGAGTATCATGTGGCTGCAGCTGGAGTGCAGTCCCTGCTTCAAGCGCGAGTGCCCGCTGGGCCACCTGCGCTGCCTGAAAGAGATCGAACCTGAAATGGTGTTCGTCGAGCTGCGCAAGCTGCTGCACCGGCCCTGACCTCACTGCCCTCGCCACTTCTACTGCCACCATGCCTCGCTTTGCCCGCCTGTTCGATTCCGCCGAAGACATCGTCGAAGCCTTTCGCGAAGCGCTGAAGCTGCGCGACGCAGACGGCGCGCTGCGCCTGTGGCTGGACGAAGACTCGATCACCTGCGTGCTGCCCGACGGCCAGCGCCTGATCGGCCACGAACAGCTGCGCCAGGCCTTCCTGCAACTGCTGGAAGAACAGCCGGTGCTGGTCGATGCAATCGAGACCAGCAGCCATGCGTCGATGGCCGTGTCGATCTTCGACGTGACCGAGGCGCTGCGCTTCGGCGGCGACCGCGTCGAGGCCGACCTGTACGTGCACACCACCTATGTGCTGATGCAGAACCACGAAGGCTGGCGCCTGGCGCATATCCACTGCAGCCCGGCCAACGCGGTGCAGGTTGCCGCCGTGGCCGCCGCGCCGGGGCAGGCGCTGCACTGAACCCGCATGGCCGCCGCGCCGCGGCCTGCTGCAACACCACGCCGGCATGACGCTGCTTCCGCACCACCGCCTTCCCCAGGCCGTCCACGCCGCCCAGGCTGATCCCGCCACGGCGCCCGGCCATGGCTACGGCGAAGGCGTGCCGATGCCCTGGTGGCTGCGCGGCGGCCATGCCCAGACCATCATCCCCGCGCGCTTCACGCGCCGCCCACCGCGCGTGAGCTTCCGCCGCGAGCGCTGGGATACCCCCGACCAGGACTTCATCGACCTCGACTGGACCACCCACCCGGTGCGCCCGGACACGCCGCTGGTGGTGATGTTCCACGGCCTGGAGGGCGATTCCGGCAGCCACTACGCGCAGGCGCTGATGCATGCGCTGTCCCTGCGCGGCTGGCAGGGCGTGGTCCCGCATTTCCGCGGCTGCTCGGGCGAGCTCAACCTGGCGCCGCGCTTCTACCATTCGGGCGATTCGGCCGAGATCCGCTGGGTGCTGGAGCGCATGCGCCAGCGCCATTGCGCCAACGGGCGCAAGCTGCTGGTGGTGGGGATCTCGCTGGGCGGCAACGCACTGCTGCGCTTCCTGGGCGAAGACGGCGCCAGCGCCGCCCACGTGCATGCGGCCGCGGCGATCTCCGCGCCGCTGGACCTGGCTGCCGGCGGCGCGGCGCTATCAGCCGGCTTCAACCTGGTCTACACGCGCATGTTCCTGCAGACGCTCAAGCGCAAGTCGCTGGCCAAGCTGGGGCAGTTCCCGGGGCTGTTCGACCGCGACACGATGCTGGCCAGCCGCGACCTGTACGCCTTCGACAACGTCGTCACCGCGCCGCTGCACGGCTTTGTCGATACCGACGACTACTGGCGCCGCGCCGCCAGCAAACCCGTGCTGCGCGACATCGCCGTGCCCACGCTGGTGCTCAATGCGCGCAACGATCCCTTCCTGCCGGCCCGGCACCTGCCCGGCCCGGCCGACGCCAGCCCCCAGGTATGGCTGGAACAGCCCGAGCACGGCGGCCATGTCGGCTTCATGACCCCGCCCGAGGGCTGGCGCCGGCACCTGCCCCTGCTGCCCGACGGGCGCTTCAGCGGCGACATCGAATGGTTGCCGGCACGGATCCTGAGATTTTTTGACGGCATGATGTGAGGCGGGCGCAGTCCCCCCACGGCCCGCCGAGGAGACAGAGATGGACGAGATCGTCAGGCAAGCCATGGCACGCTGGCCCAACGTGCCCAACGCCTACGGCTGGCTGGCACTGGACCGCCGCGGCCAGTGGCGCCTGCGCAATGAGTACGCCCAGCAGCACGGGCTGTCGGGCGACCCCATCCGCCATGAAGCGCTGATCGGCTTTATCGAACGCAACTACCTGTGCGACGAGCGCGGCGCCTGGTACTTCCAGAACGGCCCGCAGCGGGTGTTCGTATCACTGGGCTATGCGCCGTGGGTCGCGCGGCTGCATGAAGGCGCGTTGCGCACGACCACGCAGCAGCCCTTCACGCTGCAGGCCTGCTACGCCGACGAGCACGGCAACGTGGTGCTGGCCGGCACGGTCGAGGGCATGGCGCAAGGCAGCCCGCCGGCACAGCAGGCCGCCCTGCTGCACGACCACGACCTGGAACTGTTCAGCGGCGCCAGCACCTGGCATGGCGAAGCCTGCGGCACTGACCTGGGCGTATTCCACCATGATGGCCGCGACATCCCGATCGAGCCGATTGCCGAGAGCGAGGTGCCCGGGCGCTTTGGCTTCGTGCGCCAGCCGGCGCCGCCGGCTGGCTGAACGCCTGCCTCAGTTAGGCATGCCCTTGCTGTCCTGCTTGTCCTCGCGGTACTGGCGCTCCAGCTGGTGCAGGCGCGCATCGACCTCGGACAGCGTGTAGAAGTCGCCATCGCCGGCCTTGCGCGCGATCTGCAGTTGCTCGATCGCGGCCTGGTAGGCGCCGTCCATCGCATACTTCTCGGCCAGCGCCTGGTGCTGCTGCAAGCGCTTGCCCTGGCCCGCGTAGGCGCGCGCCAGCAGCTCCCACCATTCGCCGCGGCTGGTCTCCTGGCGCGTGCGTTCGCGCAGGAAGCGCACGGCCTCTTCATAGCGGCCTGAGCCGACCAGGGTGTCGGCATAGGCAATCGCCACCGCATGCGACAGCGGGAACACCTTCATCGACGCGCTGGCCTGGGACAGTGCCTCGGGCACGCGGCCCTGCGCGCGCGCCAGTTCCACCGCCATCACGTCCAGCATGGGGCTGCCCGAGGTGGCGCCGGGGATATTGCCGTAGAGTCGGCGCGCCTCGGCCAACTCCTGCTCGGCGGCCGGGTAGCGGCCCAGCCGCTGCTCGGTAAAGGCAAGGCCGTAGTGCAGCGCCGGAGCGCGCAGTGCCGTTGCTCCCGGCAGTTGCGTGCGCAGCGCCGCGCGCAGGTTCTGCAGGTCGCTGGGCGAAGATTCCTGGATCACGCGGGCCCGCATCCGCGCAAACTCGTATTCAGGCGTGTTGGCGACCTTGCGCTTGCTGGCATGGCTGACGCGGTCCTGCATGTCGGCAATCCGCTCGGAGGTCAGCGGGTGAGTCCGCACATAAGACGGGACCGAGTTTTCCGCGGTCCCCGATGCGCGCTGCAGCCGCATGAAGAAATCGGGCATGCCCTGCGGGTCAAACCCCGCCGCGGTCAGGATCTGGAAGCCGACCCGGTCGGCCTCGCGCTCGGCCCCGCGCGAGAACGACAGCTGGTTGGCGATGGCCGCGCCCTGCCCGCCCATGGCCAGCGCCGCCGCGGCGTCCGGGCTGCGCGTGGCGGCCAGGCCCGCCAGCACCATCGAGGCCAGCGCGATCCACATCGACTGGTCCTGCGAGGTGATGCCGCGCGCGATATGCCGCTGCATCACGTGGCCGATTTCATGGCCCAGCACCGAGGCCAGTTCCGATTCCGTATCGGACTGCACCAGCAGCCCGGTATGCACGCCGATATAGCCGCCCGGCAGCGCAAACGCGTTGATGCTGCGGTCACGCACCGCGAACAGGTCAAAGCCGGTGGCAAAGGTGCCCGCACCGGTCGAGCCGGAGATATTCTGGCGCCGCGCCGCCTGCACCAGCCGGTAGCCCAGCGCATTCAGGTAATCGGACAGCAGCGGATCCGGCACGTACAGCGGGTCGCGGCGGATATCGCGCATGATGCGGTCGCCCAGGCGCTTTTCCATGTCGGGCGACAGCGACGCCGTGGACGGGTCGCCCAGGTCCGGCAGCTGCATGCCGCCGGCCTCCACCACCGCGTTGTTGGTGCGCAGGCCAAACTCGGACTTCTGGCCCGCCTTCACGCTGCGGTTCAGGTTGTCATAGACCTGGTCGCTGGCCTCGCCCGAGATGGCGGGCACCGGCTGTGGGGGCCTGGCAGGCACGGCCGCTGCCGGCGTGGCTGGCGCCGTGGCCGTGCGCGGCGTACCCTGGGGCCAGGCCGGCGCCGCCAACGTCAGCGCCAGCAGCGCCGCCAGCGGCCGCCGCCATGGCGTCCATGCGCCGCCAGCGCGGCAATGGCCGGCGCCTGCGCGATGTGACGCAGAGCCGGCGGGAACAGCGTCCGCCACGGCGCCGGGGCCGCGTGCGGCAGACCTGCGAAGCGATGGGTGTTTTGGCATGTTGCTATGATAGCGGCCTCCCGTGGCCGTTCCCATCGGATGCTTCCCAGGGACGCCGGCGGCCACCAGCACGCAGTTCGCACTGAAGCTCTCGATCATGACCCAGCTCACCCATTTCGATACCGCCGGACAGGCCCACATGGTCGACGTCGGCGACAAGGCCAGCACCCACCGCGTCGCCGTGGCCACCGGCACCATCACCATGCAGCCCGCCACCTTCGCGCTGGTGCGCGACGGCAGCGCCAAGAAAGGCGACGTGATCGGCATCGCCCGCGTGGCAGCGATCATGGCCACCAAGCGCACCGCCGACCTGATCCCGCTATGCCACCCGATCGGCCTGACCAAGGTGGCGGTCGAGTTCGCGCTGGACGAGGCCACCGCCACCGTCGCCTGCACCGTGCGCACCGAAACCCGCGGCCAGACCGGCGTGGAGATGGAAGCGCTGACCGGCGTGCAGGTGGCGCTGCTGACGATCTACGACATGTGCAAGGCAGTGGACCGCGGCATGGTGATCGGCAATGTGAAGTTGCTGGAAAAGCATGGGGGCAAGTCAGGGGATTGGGTCGCGGCCGGCTGACCTCCGCACGTGACGCCTGCAACACGCGCCGCGATGGGCTGTGTCACGATGTCTTACGCCAGGGTCGTTCCCCGGTAATAAAGGTAACGCCGCATTTCCAGCCGGGCCGCCGTGGCGCCGGCGCGGGACAATTTGGTATTCAATATGATTGCAGGCCCCGCGCTGGTTGGGGCCTGCTGACCCTGTCCGTGGCGTGCCATGCGGTGCGCGCGGGGATGAGGTGGATACCATGAACGGGCGCATGCTCTGCCAGATCGCCCTGGCACTCGCGGCCACGGCCGCAAGCGGCGCCGCCCTCGCCGGGCGGGCCGATTTCCCCGATACCGCTTTACACGATAGCGACGCACGCGGCGGCTTCATCAAGACGCGCACAAGCGTCGGCGTGGGCCTCTATTTCGGGCCCGGCGTGTTCTACGGCGGCTACCCGTATGGCTACCCCGCCCCGTACTACTACCCGCCCGCCGTGGTCACCGCACCCGCGGCGCCGCCGCAGTATATCGAACAGGGTCCGAACGGCCCCGTGCCGGTCCCCGGCCCGGACGGCGTAGCGCCGCAGCAGGGCTGGTGGTACCACTGCAACCAGCCCGAAGGCTACTACCCCTATGTGCAGTCCTGCCCCGGCGGCTGGCAACGCATACCGGCACAGCCGCCGGCCAACTTCTGATGCGGGGTGACACCATGCATGCCCTGACCCGCGCCACGCTGGCCGTGGCCACCCTGACCCTCGGCGCCTGCGCCGTGATGCCTGCCGGCCCCAGCGTGATGGTGCTGCCGGGCACCGGCAAGAGCTTCGACCAGTTCCGCGCCGACGACTACAACTGCCGCCAGTTCGCCTTCGGGCGGGTGGGCGGTGTCTCGTCCGCGCAGGCCGCCAACAATGCGGCCGTCGGCAGCGCGGTGGTCGGCACCGCCCTCGGCGCTGCCGCGGGCGCGGCCTTTAATGGCGGTTCGGGTGCGGCGGTGGGTGCAGGCGTCGGCCTGCTGACTGGCGCGGCGGTCGGCGCTGGCAATGCCCAGTACGCGGGTTACGGCACGCAACAGCAATACGATGCCGCCTACGTTCAGTGCATGTACGCCAGCGGCAACCGCGTGCCGGCCCCCGGACGCGTAGCCGCTGCGCCGCCGGCACCTCGGTACTACTACTATCCGCCGCCTCCGCCGCCGGTCTACTACAGCCCGTACCCGTACTACTAGGTCAGTCCCGGGGCCATTCGGAGTACCGACGCGAACGGTCGCCGACCCATGCGCAGAATCCCTGCGGGCGTTGGTCTGCTGCCAGATCGCGGCATGCCTTCGCAATCTCGGCGTATTGCGCAACTTCATCGCCAAGGTAGTACCAGCGCAGCCGTTCCATCCACTGGCGGCCTTGCGCAGGATCGCCGGTCAGCGCCAGCAGCCATGCGGTGCGCGCGATCATGGTCGGCGTAGGCAGCAGGTGGACGGCGGCGATGTGGGCGGGCAACAACTCGGCCGCATTGGCCGGCGTAATCGTGGCCAGGCCGGCAGCATCGGCCTGCGCGTGCTGGCGGAACCAGAAGCGCGGCATCGGCAAGGCGCTGCGGCCTTCGCTGCTGGCGTATTCGCGCGCTTCGGCGCGGCGGTAGTCTTGCCACATGGTGGCCAGCACGATCGCGGCTACCACGACAAACGCGATCGCCAGCCCACGTGCCACTGGCATCGGCACACGCCACCGCCCGAAACCCGACGGCTCCAGCCAGCCGAGCATGAAGCAGAACGGCAGGAAGAAATAGAGATAATGCAGCGGGTATTCGAGCATCGAATGCGCGCACAGCATCGCCAGCCAGGTGAGAACCAGCACGGTCTGCTTGCGCTCTTCGCTATCGCCGTGCCACAAGCGAACGCGAACGACGCGCCATAGCCACGCCAGCAGGATCAGGCCTACGCCGGCGGTGCCGACGATGCCCGTCTTCGCCAGCAGGTCGAGGATCGCGTTGTGGGCGTGCAGGGACATCTCCACCTTCACGCCGACTTGCTGCATTTGCTGGAATTGGGCCCAGCCGAACTCGCCCCAGCCGACGCCGAACCAGGGGTGGGAGCGGAACATTGCCAGCGCGTGGGTCCACAGCGCGCCGCGCGCGGACATCTGGTCTTCGGCTTCGAGTTGGGCGATGGTGTCGAACAGGCGCCAGTCGAAGGCTTGCCCTGCTGCGCGGATTGCGGGTTGCAGGATCAGTAGCATTGCCACCATCGCTACTGCTGCGACGAGCAGACCGACTGGTCGCTGCATTGGATCCGAGTCACGTCGAGCGCCTCGCGCCAGCCATGCCGCGACCAGTGCATAGACCGCAGCCAGGCCAACATGCAGCACGCCGGTTCGCGAACCGGACAGCACAATGCCGCCCTCCAGCAAGGCCACCGCCGCGAGCCACATCGGGAAACGCAAGCGGCCCCGCGAGGCCAGCCATACTGACGCCACCAACGCCAGGCCTTCGACGGTGGCCTGGTGGTTGGGTTGGTTCAGGTTGCCCCAGAGGCGGCGGTTATTGTCGTAGAAGTAGGTGGAGACGAGGCCGAAGGCGCGGGGTTCGAGGTGGAAGAGTTGCACCCATTGCGTGAGGGTGCCCAGCAGGCCGGCGATGAGGAAGGCCGTGGCGAGGGCATCGCCGATATACAATGTCCCTGAATCTCGCGTGTTTCGGCACGACCAGGCCGCACAGGCCACCACTGCGCCGAGGAGCAGTGTGAGGATGGTGATCAGGCGGCTGCCAGTGGTGTCAGCATACCCGAATGCATCCTGCACCAGGCTTACAGCGACTAGCCAGAGGCAAAGCAGAAGCACCCAAGGCAGTCGTATAGAGGGGGAGGTAGCAGAACAGCGAACAGCATAAATCGCCAGCACTGCCGCGGCACAGAGCGCGGCTGTCCATTCGCCATAGAAGGTGGCCAGTGGCAGGGTGTGGCGGGAGACCAGCAGCGCGCAAACTATAGCTGTGCCAAGGGAAGCCGACGAAAGGAAGAACTTGGACAGGGGCATTTGGGCGCCTGGTTAAAGGGAAAGGCGCATGATAGCCGTGGTACAGGCGAAGAAAAAGCGCCCGAAGGCGCTTCCCAAAGCAATATCACAAGGCGCTTGGCCCTGTAACCATCAGGAGCAACCGGTCGGCTTGTACGCCGCAGCGCCGAAGCCTGTAGTCGTGCAGTTGTACAGGCCAGTAGCAGTCCGAACGAGCTGAATAGTAGGAGCGGCACCGATCCGACCCGGGGAAGAGATCGTGCACTGAATTGCGGGGTTCGCAGCCGGTGTCGAACCATCGGCAATGGGCGCATTAATCGCAATGGTGGTGCAGTTACCCGACGAAACCCCGAGTCCAATGTCGCCAGGAACAGCCAGCGCCGTGCTATTGACTACCCCGAGTTCATAGTTGGTCTTACCACCCGCAATATCTGCATAAGCCGCTGCAGCCTTGCTCTTTGCAACGTAATCCTGGTATGCGGGAATTGCAATTGCCGCCAAAATACCAATGATCGCCACCACGATCATCAGTTCAATCAGCGTAAAGCCCTTCTGAACCCGACGGCCCAGTTTCTTCAGTTGTTGTACCCGTTGCATGATTTGACCCCTCGAAGAGATTTTGGTTGAGCGTTGCACGTCTTCGGTTTCGTGACGCGGGGACCATTGAGCAGTAAGCGTGCCAGCGGCATCCCCCATCCGCAGGGGGTGAAAAGCGACAAATTTCGTCACCCGTCAGGGGGATGCATGCCGTATGCGCCAAAATTTGTCACTTGCGCTCGCTACCACGGCGCGAAGCGACAAAATGTGCGATCACTCACATGAGTTAGTTGGCCAAGGCACCGACGACCGCCTTGCCGGCGCGCCAACGAAAAAGGGCGGCCAGCTGGCCGCCCTTCTCGCCTGGGAGGAACCTCGTCAGGCGGCCTGCGCCGACCGGCGGCTCAGCAGCTTGCCCATGATCACCACCAGGATCGCGCCGGCGGCGCCGAATACCAGGTGGGCGTGCGGCACGTGGACTTCGAACCAGGCGGCGTCGACCGGGTCGCTGACCAGCATTTCACCGGCCAGGTAGCCCAGCAGCGCGGCGCCCAGCACGATGATGACCGGGAAGCGCTCCATGACCTTGAGCAGCAGCGTGCTGCCGAACACGATCAGCGGGATCGACAGGCCCAGGCCGATGATCAGCAGCATCAGCTGGCTGCCCTCAGGGCCCTTCTGCGCGGCGGCGGCCACGGCCACCACGTTGTCGAGCGACATCACCAGGTCCGCGATCAGGATGGTGCGGATCGCGGCCCAGATATTGTCCTTGCCGTCGTGGCCTTCCTCGTCGTCATCGCCGGTCAGCAGTTGCACGCCGATGTAGACCAGCAGCACGGCGCCGACGATCTTCAGGTACGGCAGGCTCAGCAGCTTGACCGCGGCCACGGTCAGCACCACGCGCATGATGATGGCGGCGGCGCTGCCCCAGAAGATGGCTTTCTTCTGCTGGGCGGGCGGCAGGTTGCGCGAGGCGAGCGCGATCACCACCGCGTTGTCGCCGGACAGGACGATATTGGTCAGGATGATCGATCCCAACGCAATCCAGAAAGTGGTGGAAGACAGCAGTTCCACGGGAGGGCTCCTCGAATTTTATAGGTGGCACACCCGTCATCTGACGGGATTTCGGATGTCTCGAAACACGGACATGACTGTTTACCGCACGAACCTTTCGATTAGATTTCAATCTTGTAATGTTTCGTGCCGGAAGCCACGCCGAACCGTCCTCCAGAACGACAATGCCCCCGCACGGGCGGGGGCATTGTCTGGTTCTTCATCCCCGCGCTAGCGGGAATGAGGAGGTACAACTTACAGCATTGCCTTCAGCAGGCGGCCCATCTCCGACGGGTTCTTGGTCACCTTGATACCGCAGGCTTCCATGATTTCCAGCTTGGCCTGGGCGGTATCGGCACCGCCCGAGATCAGCGCGCCGGCGTGGCCCATGCGCTTGCCCGGAGGCGCGGTCACGCCAGCGATGAAGCCAACCACCGGCTTCTTCATGTTGTCCTTGATCCAGTTGGCCGCGTTGGCTTCGTCCGGACCGCCGATCTCACCGATCATGACCACGGCGTCCGTTTCCGGATCGTCGTTGAACATCTTCATCACGTCGATGTGCTTCAGGCCGTTGATGGGGTCGCCACCGATGCCGACAGCCGACGACTGGCCCAGGCCCAGCGCGGTCAGCTGGCCCACGGCTTCGTACGTCAGCGTGCCCGAGCGCGACACCACGCCGATGCGGCCTTTCTTGTGGATATGGCCCGGCATGATGCCGATCTTGATTTCGTCCGGCGTGATCAGGCCCGGGCAGTTCGGTCCCAGCAGCAGGGTCTTCTTGTTCTCGCGGCGCATGCGGTCCTTGACTTCCATCATGTCGCGCACGGGGATGCCTTCGGTGATGCAGACCACCAGGTCCAGGTCGGCCTCAACGGCTTCCCAGATCGCGGCAGCAGCGCCTGCGGGCGGCACGTAGATGACCGACACGGTGGCGCCGGTCTGGGCCTTGGCGTCCTTGACGCTGGCGTAGATGGGAATGCCTTCGAAGTCTTCGCCGGCCTTCTTCGGGTTCACGCCTGCTACGAAGGCGTTCTTGCCGTTGGCGTAGTCGCGGCAGCCACGGGTGTGGAACTGGCCGGTCTTGCCGGTGATGCCCTGGGTGATGACCTTGGTGTCTTTGTTGATCAGAATCGACATGCTGTAATCCTTTGCTTGGCTACGAGCGGCGCGCACAGGGGCTCAAGGGAGCGCCTGCGCACCGCTCGCGTTCGCGTATGGTTGCGTTCGTGCGACGGCTTACTTGCCAGCGGCAGCGGCCACCACCTTCTGGGCGGCTTCTTCCATCGTGTCGGCCGAGATGATGGGCAGGCCCGAGTCGGCCAGCATCTTCTTGCCGAGGTCTTCGTTGGTGCCCTTCATGCGCACGACCAGCGGCACCGTCAGGTGCACGGCCTTGGAAGCGGAGATCACGCCTTCGGCGATCACGTCGCAACGCATGATGCCGCCGAAGATGTTGACCAGGATGGCCTCCACGTTCGGGTTGCTCAGCATCAGCTTGAAGGCTTCGGTCACCTTCTCGGTGGTGGCACCGCCGCCCACGTCGAGGAAGTTGGCCGGCTCGCCGCCGAACAGCTTGATGGTGTCCATGGTGGCCATGGCCAGGCCGGCGCCGTTCACCAGGCAGCCGATGTTGCCGTCCAGCGAGATGTAGGCCAGGTCGAACTTCGAGGCTTCGATTTCGTTGGCGTCTTCTTCATCCAGGTCGCGGTAGGCGACGATTTCCGGGTGACGGAACAGCGCGTTCGAGTCGAAGTTGAACTTGGCGTCCAGCGCGATGACCTTGCCGTCGCCGGTCAGGATCAGCGGGTTGATTTCGGCCAGCGAAGCGTCGGTTTCATAGAACGCCTTGTACAGGCCTTGCAGGGCCTGGCGGGCTTGCGCCACGCTCGCGTCGGGCACGCCGATCTTGCGGGCGATGTCGTCGGCTTCAGCGTCGGTCAGGCCGATCGACGGCTCGATGATCAGGGTGTGGATCTTTTCCGGGCTGTGGGCAGCGACTTCTTCGATGTCCATGCCGCCTTCGCTCGAGGCCATCAGCGCGACCTTCTGCGAAACACGGTCCACCACCAGCGAAACGTACAGTTCCTTCTTGATGTCGGCGCCTTCTTCGATCAGCAGGCGGTTGACCTTCTTGCCTTCCGGGCCGGTCTGGTGCGTGACCAGCTGCATGCCCAGGATGTTCGAGGCGTAGGTCTTGACGTCGTCGATGCTCTTGGCAACCTTCACGCCGCCGCCCTTGCCGCGGCCACCCGCATGAATCTGGGCCTTGACGACCCACACCGGGCCGCCGAGCGTTTCTGCGGCCTTCAGGGCCTCGTCAACCGAAAACGCGGGGATGCCGCGCGGAACCGGCACATTGTATTTGCGCAGGATTTCCTTGCCTTGATACTCATGGATATTCATGCGTGTTTCCTTTCGGGTAGGCGTAAAAGGTAGAAGGGAAGAATCTGAAAGAAGACGAACTCTCTCGTCTGGCTGGCCAATCCTGAGAATCAGCCGGAGGTGCCGGTCGGCCGCTCGGCTGGGACAGCGTCGTTGCCATCATTGCCGCGGTCGCCATTGGCCGCGGGCGGCGCCTGAGGCGCAGTTGCGACGGCAGGTGCTGCCTCGGCCCGTACCTTGGGCGTCGGCTGGTGACCATACCAGCGCGGGTAAAACTGACGAACCACCTCGCCATCGAAACGCAGGGCGTGGCAGCCGTTCAACTGATAGGGCGGCTCCGGATTCGGGTCGTCCTCGCCGTTGTCGCGGATATTGATGACTTCACCGGCAAAGGCCTGGATCGCCGTGCTGGGCAGCACGCCAGCGGCCTCGGTCAGGTGCGAGCAACCATGCATGCCGCCGAGGCGCTCGCGCACAGCCTTGCGAAAGCCCTTGCGCAGGTTCAGGCCGATCAGCTTGCGGTAAGCCGGGCCGATCGTGTCGCAATGGGACGGATACGGCACCCAGTCCGAGCAGGCCTCGGCATCCAGCACCGTCATTTCCTCATTGATGGTGACGCGCAGCCACAGGTCGTGCAGGGGCTGGCCTACCGGGCGGACGCGGTCGCCGGCCAGTTCGATGTCGCGAGGCTTGGTGTCGGTCAGGCGCACCTCGATGTCCCACAAGCCGTCCTCTCTCTGGTACGCCTCGGCCGTAATGGCGCGACGGTGACGCTGGGAGCGGTTGACGGGCTGGGACAGAGGCATGGCCAGGCTGGAAATACGGGGGGCTGGGGAACGGCGGTGCCGGAGCACCGAAAACCGGGGGAGTTTAACATGCCGCGCCGCTTTGGCCGGGAACATCCTTGTGCAGCAACTGTCGCAGCGGGATTGTCGGCCGACCATGGCGCATCAGGCCTCGCCACCGTCGTCGCCGTAGTCTTCGTCCGCACCCTGGATGATCTTGCTGACGACCGAACGCGAAAACCCGCGCGCCACCATGAAGCGGATCTGCTTGGCCCGCGCCTCGGGCGTGTCCGGCGGGGTGCCGAAGCGCTTGCGCCAGACCTCACGGGCGCGCGCCACTTCCGTGGCGCGCAGCCGCTCCTGCAGATCGCCCAGCTGCTCGCTGCCGAGCTTGTGGGTCTTGGCTTCCTGCATCACGCGCGCGGTGCCGTAGCGGGCGCCGCGGCGGTGCACCAGGCTGTCGGCAAAGCGCTGGTTCGACAGCCAGTTCTCGCGCTCCAGCGCGTCCAGCAACTGCTCCAGCTGCTCGGCCGACTCGGCATGCGGCGCCAGCTTGCGCGCCAGTTCGGCGCGGCTGTGCTCGCGGCGCGACAGGTAGCCGACAGCGCGGGCCTTCAGCGAAAGCGGGGGACGGGTTGCCATGGTTGCCGGAATCTGTGGATGGAGGGGTCCGCGCCAAGCAAAAAGGCCGGGGCATCGGCGATGCCCCGGCCTTCCTGATGGCGCAATGGCCGCTGGCGCGGTCAGTCTTCGACCGCTACCGGCGTGGCAGCCGCCGTGGGGTTCATGGCCACCACGCCCAGCGCGGCGCGCACCTTGTTTTCAATCTCGGCGGCGATGTCAGGGTTCTCGCGCAGGTATTCGCGCGCGTTGTCCTTGCCCTGGCCGATCTTGTCGCCGTTGTAGCTGTACCAGGCGCCGGACTTCTCGACGATCTTGGCGTCCACGCCCAGGTCGATGATCTCGCCCTGGCGCGAGATGCCCTGGCCGTACAGGATGTCGAAGAAGGCTTCGCGGAACGGCGGCGAGACCTTGTTCTTGACCACCTTGACCTTGGTCTCGTTGCCGATCACGTCGTCGCCCTTCTTGATCGAGCCGATGCGGCGGATATCCAGGCGCACCGAGGCGTAGAACTTGAGCGCGTTGCCGCCGGTGGTGGTTTCCGGCGAGCCGAACATCACCCCGATCTTCATGCGGATCTGGTTGATGAAGATCACCAGGCAGTTGGTGCGCTTGATGGTGCCGGTCAGCTTGCGCAGCGCCTGGCTCATCAGGCGGGCCTGCAGGCCCGGCAGCGAATCGCCCATTTCGCCTTCGATTTCGGCCTTGGGCACCAGCGCCGCCACCGAGTCGATCACGATCAGGTCGATCGAGCCCGAGCGCACCAGCGCATCGGTGATTTCCAGCGCCTGTTCGCCGGTGTCCGGCTGCGAGATCAGCAGGTCGCCGACGTTGACGCCCAGCTTGTTGGCGTAGCTGACGTCCAGCGCGTGCTCGGCGTCGATAAAGGCGCAGGTGCCGCCCAGCTTCTGCATCTCGGCCACGACCTGCAGCGTCAGCGTGGTCTTGCCCGACGATTCCGGACCATAGATCTCGACCACGCGGCCGCGCGGCAGGCCGCCGACGCCAAGCGCGATGTCCAGGCCGAGCGAACCGGTGGATACCACCTGAATGTCCTTCTCGACCTCGCCGTCGCCCAGGCGCATGATCGAGCCCTTGCCGAACTGCTTCTCGATCTGGGAGAGCGCGGCGGCAAGCGCCTTCTGCTTCTCGGCGCTCACGCCGGCACCTGCCTTCTTGTCGTCCATGGTCGTCCTTGAATCAATGGTGTATAAATAGGCCGCATGTGGCGCGGCACCGGCATTTTCCGGCTCCAGCGCCGGCCCGGCTGTCTGCGCGGCCGCTCTCCAGGGGGTCTCCCCGGGCAGCCCCAGCGGAACGTGCGGGTACTGTATAAAAAAACAGTATGCTTGGCAAGCCCCATCGCGCCCCATTCCGCCGGCGCCGGCTATGCCGGCCAGGGTGGAGACAACCATGCGCATTCTGATCGCCGAAGATGACGACGTGCTGGCCGACGGCCTGACGCGCTCGCTACGCCACTCGGGTTATGCCGTCGACCACGTCACCAACGGCCTGGAAGCCGATTCCGCGCTGTCGACCCAGACCTTCGACCTGCTGATCCTGGACCTGGGCCTGCCGCGCATGTCCGGGCTGGAAGTGCTCAAGCGCCTGCGCGCGCGCGGCGCCATGCTGCCGGTGCTGATCCTGACCGCCGCCGACAGCGTCGACGAGCGCGTCAAGGGCCTGGACCTGGGCGCCGACGACTATATGGCCAAGCCCTTTGCCCTGTCCGAGCTTGAAGCGCGCGTGCGCGCGCTGGTGCGGCGCGGCGCCGGCGGCGGCGCCACGCTGATGCGGCACGGGCCGCTGGCCTACGACCAGGTCGGGCGCATCGCCTATCTCAACGACCAGATGCTGGACCTGTCCGCGCGCGAGATCGGGTTGCTGGAGATCCTGCTCACACGCAGCGGCCGCCTGGTATCGAAAGAGCAACTGGTGGACCACCTGTGCGAGTGGGGCGAGGAAGTCAGCAACAACGCCATCGAGGTCTACGTGCACCGGCTGCGCAAGAAGATCGAAGTCGGCGGCATCCGCATCGCCACCGTGCGCGGGCTTGGCTACTGCCTGGAGAAATTCCAGCCGGCGGTGGCCGCGCACGACTGACCTCCGTCCAACGCCACCGCAGGCCAAGCGACCGACCTGAGCGCAAACCGCCGAGATGAGCCTGCTGCGACTACCCTGGCGGCGCGCGCCCCGCGCCGCGCCACCCTCTCCTTCCGCCACCCCGGGCCCGGACGCCGCCGACCAGGACCTGGCCGACGCGCTGCCGCACCTGGAGGAAAGCACCACGCATCCGTCGCCGCGCTCATTGTTCGGCGAGATCCTCGACTGGATGCTGGCGCCGCTGCTGCTGCTCTGGCCGATGAGCATCGCGGTGACTTACCTGGTGGCCAAGTCGATCGCCAACGGGCCCTTCGACCGCGCGCTCGAAGCCAGCGCCATTGTGCTTTCGCAGCAGGTGCGCGAGGTCAACGGGCGCATTACGCTGCAGCTGCCGCTGTCGGCGCGCGAGATCCTGCGCGCCGACGAGACCGACAGCATCTACTACCAGGTGGTCGGCAAGCGCGGCGAATACATCGCCGGCGACCACGACCTGCCGCTGCCATCCGAGGAAGACCAGGGCCATGCGGGGCTGGTGTCCCTGCGCGATGACCGCGTGGCCGGCAACGACGTGCGCGTGGCCTACACCTATATCGACCTGAAGCAGGTCAGCGGCACCCAGCCGGTGCTGGTGCAGGTGGCCGAGACCCTGGACAAGCGCGCGCGCCTGGCCAACGAGATCATCAAGGGCGTGATCCTGCCGCAGTTCGTGATCCTGCCGCTGGCGGTGGTGCTGGTGTGGTTCGGGCTGTCGCGCGGGCTGGCGCCGCTGACCGCGATCCAGCAGCGCATCCGCGCGCGCAACCCCGGCGATACCAGCCCGATCGACGAACGCGCCGCGCCGCAGGAGATCACACCGCTGGTGGGTTCGTTCAACGACCTGCTGGCGCGCCTGGACCAGTCGGTGCAGACCCAGAAGCGCTTTATCGCCGATGCCGCGCATCAGATGAAGACACCGCTGGCGGGCCTGCGCATGCAGGCCGAGCTGGCGCAGCGAGAGCAGTCGCCGGAAGAGCTGCGGCGCTCGCTGGCGCAGATCGCCGGCAGCTCTGAGCGCACCGCGCACCTGGTCACGCAGCTGCTGTCGCTGGCACGCATGGAAAACCTGGCGGGCACCGGCGGCATGGCCGCGCTGGACCTGGCGGCGCTCGCGCGCGAGGTGGTCAAGGACTGGCTGCCGCAGGCCTGGGCGCGCGACATCGACCTGGGGCTGGACGCGGACGAACATCCGGTGATGGTGCAGGGCAACCGCCTGATGCTGACCGAGATGCTGAACAACCTGCTCGACAACGCCATCCGCTACACGCCGCGCGGCGGGCACGCCACGGTGCGCGTCAGCGCCGATGCCTTCGAGCCGTTCGCCTACCTGGATGTGGAAGACACCGGCCCGGGCATTGCGCCGGCCGAGCGCGAGCGCGTGATGGAGCGCTTCTACCGCGTGCTCGGCACCAATACCGAAGGCAGCGGCCTGGGCCTGGCCATCGTGCGCGAGATCGTGCAGCAGCACGGCGGCGACGTCCAGATCTCCGACCACGTCTACCAGCAATCGCCACGGCTGGCCGGCGCGCATTTCCGCGTGACGCTGCGCCGGCCCGACTACCTCCCGCCCGCATGAACGACAGCCCCGCCCCCGACAGTGCCGAAGCCCGCCAGCGCCAGGCCTGGCGGCGCAACCTGCGCTGGATCTGCGGCCTGCTCGCGATCTGGTTCACCGTCACCTTCGTGGTGGCATGGTTTGCGCGCGACCTGCGCTTCGACTTCTTTGGCTGGCCGTTTTCGTTCTGGGTCGGCGCGCAAGGCGCGCTGGTGGTCTACGTGCTGATGGCCGCGCTCTACGCCTGGCGCATGAACCGCGCCGACGGCGAAGCCGACGCCGACAGCCTGGCCGCGCCCGCCCCTGCGCCTTCGCAGGGCGCCTCGCGTGGAACAGGCACCGATGCTGCATAGCCGCACCCCTGCAAAGCGCGCCATTCAGCCACACAAGTGAATTGCGCCCCGCAGCGCAGCATCCAAACTCCCGCCCACGGCTAGCGTATACCCCGATATTCTTTGACGATTCCGTCCCCCGTTCTGTCAGAACGCAGTAAGTTTCGCCACCCACAATCCTCTGCAACTCAGGCATAGCGGCCAGCCGCGCGGTCTTTCCCGCGCCACGCCCACCCGAGATCCATTCCAGACGGAGGAGACAATATGGCAAACGTGCAAAACGTTGCGGTGCCCGGAGGGGGCGCGCAGAACGCACCGATGACAGCCGAAGAGCGCAAGGTGATCTTTGCCTCATCGCTGGGCACGGTGTTCGAGTGGTACGACTTTTATCTCTACGGCTCGCTGGCGGCGATCATTGCCAAGCAGTTCTTCGCCGGACTGGATCCCACCTCGGCCTTCATCTTCGCGCTGCTCGCATTCGCCGCCGGCTTTATCGTGCGGCCGTTCGGCGCGCTGGTGTTCGGCCGCCTGGGCGACATGATCGGGCGCAAGTACACCTTCCTGGTGACGATCCTGCTCATGGGCCTGTCGACCTTCATCGTCGGCCTGCTGCCGGGCTACGCCACCATCGGCTGGGCCGCGCCGATCATCCTGATCGCACTGCGCATGCTGCAGGGCCTGGCGCTCGGCGGCGAGTACGGCGGTGCCGCCACCTACGTGGCCGAGCACGCACCGCACGGCAAGCGCGGCGCCTATACCTCGTGGATCCAGACCACGGCCACGCTGGGCCTGTTCCTGTCGCTGATCGTGATCCTGCTGTGCCGCGAAATGACCGGGCCCAACTTCGAGACCTGGGGCTGGCGCATCCCGTTCCTGGTGTCGATCCTGCTGCTGGGCGTGTCGGTGTATATCCGCCTGTCGATGAATGAATCGCCGGCGTTCCAGCGCATGAAGGCAGAGGGCAAGACCTCCAAGGCCCCGCTGACCGAGTCCTTCGGCCAGTGGCGCAACCTGAAGATCGTGATCCTGGCCCTGCTCGGCCTGACCGCTGGCCAGGCCGTGGTCTGGTACACCGGCCAGTTCTATGCGCTGTTCTTCCTGACCCAGGTGCTCAAGGTCGATGCCAAGACGGCCAACCTGCTGATCGCCGGCGCACTGGTGCTCGGCACGCCGTTCTTCATCTTCTTCGGCTCGCTGTCGGACAAGATCGGCCGCAAGTGGATCATCATGGCGGGCTGCGCGCTGGCCGTGCTGACCTACTTCCCGCTGTTCAAGGCCATGACCCACTACGCCAACCCGGCGCTGGAGCGCGCCCAGCAGAGCGCCCAGATCGTGGTCACCGCCGACCCGAAGCAGTGCTCGTTCCAGGGCAGCCCGATCGCCCGAGAGATCGACTTCCGCAGCTCCTGCGACATCGCCAAGCGCACGCTGGCCCAGGCATCGGCCAGCTATGAAGTGGTCGAGGCCCCGGCCGGCACCGTGGCCACGGTGAAGATCGGCGACAAGGAGATCAAGGCCTTCGACGCGCAGCTGGTGAACGGCCACAGCTTCGACGACGCCAGCAAGAAGCAGATCGCGGCGTTCAAGAAGGAGGTGGGTGAATCGATGGCCTCCGCCGGCTACCCGACCAAGGCCGACCCGGCACAGATGAACACGATCATGGTGCTGGTGATCCTGGTCATCCTGGTGATCTACGTCACCATGGTGTACGGCCCGATCGCCGCCATGCTGGTGGAGCTGTTCCCGACCCGCATCCGCTACACCTCGATGTCGCTGCCCTACCATATCGGCAACGGCTGGTTCGGCGGCCTGCTGCCCACCATCTCGTTCGCGCTGGTGGCCCAGAACGGCAACATCTACTACGGGCTCTGGTACCCGATCATCATCGCAGCCATCACCTTCGTGATCGGCGCGCTGTTCATCCGCGAGACCAAGGACGTGAACATCTACGCCAACGACTGAGCGGTCGTCCGGCACTAACGGAAACGGCAGGCCCACCGGCCTGCCGTTTTTTTATGCATGGGCCCTTCGTGCAAAATCTTCACGCGAAGGTGTTGACAGCAACGAAAGCCCAGGTATAATCTTAGTCTTCGTTGGCGAATTAGCTCAGTCGGTTAGAGCGACGGAATCATAATCCGCAGGTCCGGGGTTCGAGTCCCTGATTCGCCACCATTTATTTGAAAAGCCGCGTTCTCGCAAGAGAACGCGGCTTTTTGCTTTGGATTGCGCGCGAGATGAAAGCCAAGCCGGACGAGGCATAGATTGTTGACCGGACCACGTCCATCGACTTCGATGAGTTCTGCCGGCCCAGGCGAGTCCACGTCCAAGCCGGGCCAAACGAGCAAGAAGCGGCCAATACCGCCATCCCGACGGCGCTCACAAGCCCTCCCGTCCCCGCACACCACCTCGCCGATCGCGCGCCGCCTGCTATTGAAAATTCCTTTGCCACCTCGGCGGATCTGCTGCCAAAAATAGATAGCCTGAAAATCTGATCCGGTTGCAGACTCTGGCGTCGAATGCGAGAGCCCACGACCAGACCAGTAAACGCGTCAAAGCGGAGAGGCACAATCCAGCGTCGGGGACGTGCAGACTCGCAGGGGGGAGTTCCCAGAACGACACACGGCCAGCTTCGGGGTCAGCATCTCCCCAGCCCTCCTGAAACAGGATAATCAGCAGAACACAATAAACCCTATCGACCAAGCACCTTCGATACGATAAAGTTACACTTCCATTTCAGGAGGAGCAGGAAGTGAATTTCGGAGAAGCCCTTCAGGCGAAACTCGCGGCAAACACTCACAAATATGCGATTGGTGGGGCTGTGGGGCTCGACGGAACTGTCTACCCCCTTGGCAGCGATACCAAGGTCCTGAGTACCATTTTTGAACTGTTCACGCGCCCGTTGATGCTTGAAATGGCGTCAGAACACGGATTTCACCTAATTGAACCGACCGTTCAAAATCATTACCCTGATTTCACTCTGTGCCGAGATGCTGCCAGCGGAGGAAAGATCGCAGTCGACGTTAAGACTACATATATCATCCGCCCAACTGACACCTTCGGATTCACGCTTGGAGGCTATACCTCGTTCATTCGCCCCGGCAATGAACGCAAGAACATAGTATTTCCCTTCACCGATTACTCCGAGCACTGGGTAATCGGCTACGTATATGAACGCGTGGCCGAAAAAAAGGCAGCGGAGCATGCCGTCTACTCGCTCGATCAAATTAAAGACATTCCACTTCCTTACCGAAATGTCCGGGTGTTCGTTCAGGAAAAATGGCGTATTGCGAGTGACCGCGCGGGTAGCGGCAACACCACAAACATCGGCAGCATCACTGGAAGCCTGGACCGATTTGTGACGGGCAATGGTCCATTCCGCGATGAAGCCGAGTTTTTGGATTATTGGCGCAACTACGGACGCACGGCAGCCGATCGAGGTACGACGTTCAAAAATATCAGCGAATACCGCGCATGGCGCGGCAGGACGATCTAGGCAGGGAACAGTTCCCTTTGCTCAATTTCGGCGTCACTTTCGTCCTCAGTCAGATCGGGGGGCGAAAGTCGGCGCGACTCATCCACTAAATTCTGCGGGCTGATAATCAGAGCCTCTTCCATCTCACCGCGCAGGCTTTCAGTAGAGCCAACGTGATAGAAGTGGCTGAACGTCTCCATTGGATAATCGGAAAAATGTTCTGCCAGATGATTATTTTCCCGATATTTGTTTCCCTTCCACATTGAGTAGGCGAAGCCAGCTGGCAAAGCTTTAATCGCGTGGGAAAGCTCATCGGCTTCGCTTTCAGACCACTGATTGTAGTAATCAGTATGGCGCCCGAAGTATGGAGGATCCAGGTAAACAAAGTCGTCCGAACGCGCATCTCCCAGGGTCTCTCGCCACGGCTGACATTTGAATTGCCAATCTTTGCCATGCATGGTTTTTTGCGCCCATGCGATTTGATTACAGATTTTTGTTACGAGAGCTTGACGGAATCGCTCTGGTTTTCTGCAAAACGGTACGTTGAACGCCCCCTTCTTGTTGAATCTCATGATTCCGTTGAAACATGAACGATTCAGAAAAAGCAGATCGAGAGCACCCTTACGCTGATTGAATCGCTCGCGTATCGCGTAAAAATGCTCCTCGCCGATCGAAAGCAGCTTTCCCCCTTCTTGCTCCAAAAAGTGACGGGCAGACGCAGCGGAAATTTCCCCGCTCTGAATCGCGCTATAGAAGCGAATTACGTGCTCATTTGTGTCGCAAAGAAGGGCACGAGGAGGGGCAATATTCAACGCGACAGCGCCCGAGCCCAAGAATGGTTCAATCCACCGTCCGCGTCCACTCCAACTGATGGCGTCAGCAATCCACGGAACCAGCTTTGTTTTGATGCCTTGAATCTTTATCGGCGGAGCTTTGGCTTTAAGGCGGCGCGGTAGAAAATCGTTCAATTGATGCAATCCCATGGCGAGGAAAGAGGAGCCATGCACACACGCGGGCACATGCCTTGGCTAGCATTGTAGCGGGCCGACGTACCAGCCGCGCACTTTTGACTCGCGATCGAGAGGTTGCGGGCGACCGATCGCGGTTGATTATGGGGACAAATCCCTGATTCGCTACTATCCATTTTAAAAGCCTCGATCCCGTAAGGGTTCGCGGCTTTTTTCTTTGGGTCATTACCAGGGCGCGCAAGCGAGCCGCCCATCACGGGCGGCCACGGACAACGCCTACCAGTAACGCACGCGCCCGGTATCGATGTGCACGAACTGGTCAGACTCATAGAAGCCGACGCCCCCGCCCTGCAATGACTTGGCCGCGTCGCGCACGTCCGCCAGCGGCACGCCGGCCAGGCGGATGTCGATGGCCTTGCCGTCCATGTGCAGGCTGTGCCTGGCCACGCCGCCGCCGCGCGAGTTGCGCAGGCGCGAGTTGGTGGCCGGGCTGCGGTAGCCGGAAATGACCTGGAACGGCTGCTCGGTGCCAAGCTCGCGGCGGACCTGGAACAGGAGGTCGAACAGCTGCGGATCGATCATGCCGACCTTGCCGGAGTAATGGTCACGCAGGAAGCCGTTGAGCGTAGTCAGCGCGTCGGGCACGAAGCGGTCGCCAACGGCATAGACCAGCGACACGCGTTCGCCGGTATGGGTGTGGTCGAAAGCCAGCGTGCGGGCGTCCGGCAGGCCTGCCAGGGCCTGGTTTGCAGGCAGGTTTGCCAGCGCCTGGCGCGGTGCCAGCGGCATCAGGCTGGCGGCGAGGGCCAGGCCTCCGGTGGTATGAAGAAAGCGGCGGCGTGCCTTGCGCGTCGCATCAGTCATGGTACTTCCTCTGAATGTCCCAGTGGCGCCTCAGCGGGTGGTGCCGGAGGCGCTTGCGATAGCTGGTTGCTGGGGCCGTCCGTTGCGTTGCCGCAGTGCCTTGTCCAGCAGTTTGTCGTGACCGTAAATGTCAGGCAAGAAGGATACACGACCATCGGCGCGCGCAATGACCGTGCCGTAGGCCAGCACCACCGGCAAGGGCTGCTCCAGGCGCACCGTATTGGACTTGCCACGCGTCATCGCTTCGCGGATACGGGTTTCGTTCCAGTCCGGCATATCGTGCAACACGAACTGGGCCAACGCTACTGGGGATTCCACGCGGATGCAGCCGTGGCTGAAGTCGCGCCGGCCGCGCTTGAACAGCTGCGGCGAGGGCGTGTGGTGCAGGTAGATGTTCTCGTTGTTGGGAAACACAAACTTGATATCGCCCAGCGCGTTCAGCGGGCCTGGCCGCTGGCGGATGCGCATGCGGCCATTCAGCACTGCTTCGAGATTTTCCTCGGACAGCGTGGTCACGGCCTTGCCGTCGCCGGTAACGAACTCCAGGCCCTGCCGGTTGAAATAGGCCGGATCGCTGCGCAGGTGCGGCACGGTCTCGCGGCGCGCGATCGAGGGCGGGATGTTCCAGTACGGGCTGAACTCGATGTAGCGCATATCCTCCTCGAACAGCGGCGTGCGCGTATCCAGTGCCTTGCCGACGATCACCTTCATCTCGAGCTTGATGTCGAGCTTGCCGTCGCGGATCTCATAGGCGCGCAGCATGAACTCCGGCACATTGACCACGATCATGCGCGGACCGTCCAGCGGCGTCCAGCGCAGCCGCTCCATGGTCAGTTCGATTTGCCGCACACGGCTGGCGATGGGCGGGTTGAGTTGTGCCAGCGTGGCCGCGCCGATCACGCCGTCGGCCTCCAGGCCGTGGCGCGACTGGAACGCCTTGACGCCGTCGACCAGGGCGCCTTCGTAGCGGGCCGGCACCTGGGTGCCGGCGGGCAGGTCGCCCAGCGCAACCAGGCGTGCAGCCAGCGCCGCGGCACCGGCCCAGGGCTGGCCCGGCGTCAGCTTGCTCGCCGGCAACGGTGGCAGCGGCTGCCCCCAGACCGGCTGCTTCGCGATCTCGCGGTACCGCGCCAGGGCGTCCCGCAGCGTGCCGTAGAGCGGGAAGGTGGGCGCTGCCTGGCGGATGGCGGCGGGCAGCCGCTGCTGCTTGACGGCATCGCGCAGCCAGACGGCGGCATCGAAGGGCCGTTCCGCCTGCGGGGCAAAGTTGGCATGGACCGCGCGCGGGTTGACGCGCCCGCCGTGCAGGTCTGCCAGCATCCGCTCCATCGCGGCGCTCAGCGCCGCGTCCACGCGTGCGGCCGCGTCCGGCGGCAATGCTGGCCCGCTGGCGGCCTGGGCCACGGCCTGGCGCAAGGCGTCGGCATCGTAGTCGCGCGGGTCGAGGCCGTCGGCCGCGGCCGCGGCCAGCGCATCGACGGCCTGGCGGGCCGCCGGCACCGGTCGGCCCTGCGCAAACCACATCGGTTCGTTGGCGAAGGCAGGCGTGGCCAGGCATGCGGCGGCACAGGCAAGCACGACAGCGCCCAGGCGGCGTGCGGCGGCATTCAGGGTCGGTGGCATCGGGCGAAAAGTTCGGATTCGTCACACACGCCAACAGTCTACCCGCGATGGCGGCATGGTGCCGCAAGCCGCCCGGGGTGCGCGTTACCACACCAGCTGATGCCGCCGCGCGTAGTCCACCATTTCGACCAGGGAGCCGACATTGAGCTTGGCCATGATGTTGGCCTTGTGCGTGCTGACCGTCTTGCTGCTGATCAGCAGTTGCGCCGCGATCGACTTGTTGGAATGGCCGCGCGCCAGGTATTGCAGGATGGTGATCTCGCGGTTGCTCAGCCGCGCAAAGCCGGATTCCCGCTGCTCGCCGATCTGGCGCACGGTTTCCAGCGTATGCATGGGAAATACCAGGTAGCCGCTGAGCACGCCGCGTACGGCCTGCATCACCTCGGCCAGCCCACGCTGCTTGACCACGAAGCCATGGGCGCCGGCGCGCAGCGCCCGCACCGACGCCAGGGTGGCGTCGCTGTCGGACAGTACCAGCAAGGGCACGGCGGGCTGCGTCGCCGAGACGCGCCGGACAAAGTCGATGCCGGGATTGCCGAAGCACTCGATATCGACCAGCACCAGCCCCGGCCGTTGCTCGCGGACCAGCCGGAATGCTTCCTGCATGCCGTCCATTTCCAGTACTTCACCGGCGCCCAACTCAGCGCGGATTTCAGCGGACAGCGTGGTGCGGAACCGGGAGGGTTCATCGACGATCAGCGCGAGATGCAATTTGAGGCTCCTTAACGACTTGCATGGCTTGGCCTGGTGCCAAGGTTAAGGGGCCGGAGAGATCCTGATGCGCCGAATCCTCGCCGCGCAGATGCGGCAAAATCTGCATCAGAGTCAGACTCTTCTGCATGGCTGTTTTCGTATCGATGCCGCGGTCGGCGTTACCCGTTGGCAGCGTCGAGGACTTCAGTCAGCTTGCGGCTGGCATCCAGCGCCGCGGGGAACCCGCAGTAGACCGCGCTGTGCACCATCAGTTCGCGCAGTTCCTGCGGCGTAACGCCATTGGCGAGCGCGCCGCGCAGGTGGCCGGCCAGCTCCTGCGGCCGGTTCAGCGCAATCAGCATCGACACCGTGGCCAGGCTGCGCTGCTTGCGGTCCAGGCCGTCGCGGGTCCAGACCGTGCCCCAGGCGAACTCCGTCACCAGTTGCTGCAGGCTGGTGTCGCCCTGCTGTGCGGCGGCGTCCAGCGCGCGCCGGACGTGCTCGGGGCCGAGCACTTCGGTGCGCACGTCAAGACCGGCCTCGAAGGCCGGCGTGGGAGTGTAGGCGGGAAGTTGGCTGGGTTCGGCCATGGCATGGGTCTCCGGTTTGGGTGGATGCCGCATGGTAGCCGAACCGATCAAGCCGATTCGAGCGGCCGCAGCATCGGTGCCGCGGCCCCAAGGTCATTCCATGCCCGCGGGCAGGAAGCGCGGCGCCGGCGCCGAACGCGGCACCTCGCGCTCGCCCTGCTGGTACAGCCGATACGTGCCGCGTGCCTGGTTGTGCGGATGGCGCGCGGCCTCGTCCAGGGTCAGCACGCGTGCAAAGCACACGTCGGTGCCGCCCAGCACCGCCTCCCAGTGGGTGCTGGGCTTGCCTGCGATGCAAGCGGCAATGCGTGCCTTCACCGCGGGCCACTGGGCGCGGTCATACTGCGTGGCGGGGTCGATGTCGGTCAGTTCGAGCCGCTCGAGCAGCTCGCGGTAGAACTGCGGCTCGAGCGCGCCCAGCGTGATGGCGCGGCCGTCGGCACAAGGGAAGACGTCATAGAACGGCGAATCGTGGAAGGGGCTCGGTTGCGGGCCGCCCAGCGTGCCGGCTGCGCGCGACACCTGCACCAGCGAGCCCAGCATGGCGACGATATCGGTGATGGCCGCATCCACCACGCAGCCCTCGCCGCTTGCGCGCGCGCTCAGGATGGCGCTGGTGATGCCGAATGCCAGGCCAAGCGCGCCGGTGGCATCGCCCATCACGGTCGGCGGCACCATCGGCAGCTCGCCCTCGCGCGCGGCCATCGACAAGAGGCCGGTCAGCGCGATGTAGTTGAGGTCGTGGCCGGCGCTCTGCGACAGCGGGCCGGTCTGGCCCCAGCCGGTCATGCGCCCGTAGACCAGGCGCGGATTGCGTGCATGGCACGCCTTCGGGCCCAGGCCGAGGCGCTCCATCGCTCCCGGGCGCAGCCCTTCGATCAGCGCGTCGGCGCCGGCCACCAGGTCCAGCGCGGCGGCCACGTCGTCCGCAGACTTCAGGTTCAGTTGCACCACGCGCTTGCCGTGCTCCAGCTCCATCTCAGGCGGCACGGGCTGGCCGCGCAGGATGCGGCGGGCATCCGGCGCGACCGGCCGGGTCACCAGCGTGACCTCGGCGCCCAGGCCGGCCAGCATCGCACCGCACAACGGGCCGGGGCCGATGCCTTCGAATTCCACTACCTTGATACCGCGCAGGGGCAGCAGGTTGCCACGCTCACTCATGATCGTCGTCTCCGGAATCGCCGCCCGCCCGGGCCATGGCCGGGGGACAGCTTGCATTGAATTGGTATGGGATGGGCTGTGCCTGCGGCAGCGCGGGCGTGCCAATGCCTGCCGCGGGGCTCGGGAGCATGCTACGCGCCACGGCGTTGACGGGGCAATGGCCAAATGCTTCAGCCGGCTTGACGGAATCCGTCAGCCGGCCGGCTATCGCACGGCGAAATCGGATAAATCCGATCCGACTTGATCTAAATCGGGTCCTGGCAGGACACTAGGTGCCATGATGGTTCCAGATGGCGGTGCCGCCTCATGGTGCACCGCCTGCCGACAGCCCCCATCCAGGAGATTTCCAACATGACCAATATCGTGCTCGCCACCGACGGTTCGGCCTTCAGCGACGCCGCGGCCCGTTTTATCGCCGAAGGCAAGCTGCTGCAGAGCGGCTTCACCGTGCATGTCGTGCATGTCGCGCCGGAAGTAAGCGGCCAGGTGCGCGCCTTTGTCAGCAAGGAGACCATCGATGACTGGCACAAGGAGGCCAGCGACAAGGCCATGGCGACGGTCTGCGAGATTCTGTCCGCAGCCAAGGTGCCGTTCGAGCGGCACCCGCTGCACGGCTTCGCGCCGGAGCGCATCGTCGCCTGTGCGCGCTCGGTCGACGCCGCAGCCATCGTGATGGGCACGCATGGCCGGGGTTCGTTCTTCGATGCGGTGATCGGTTCGGTCGCAGGCCGCGTGCTGGCGCAGGCCGAGTGCCCGGTGCTGCTGGTCAAGGCGCCGGAAAAGAAGGGTTGAGCAAAGTAGTGGAAAACCGGCGCCCTGGCGGCGCCGACCGGTAGACCTCAGGCGCCCCACAGGGGCGCTTCGTCCATCAGCGCCACCTGTTCGCGCAGTTCCAGGATGCGATCCTGCCAGTAGCGCGCCGTGCCGAACCAAGGGAACGCGGCCGGAAAGGCCGGGTCGGCCCAGCGGCTGGCGAGCCAGGCGCTGTAATGGAGCAGCCGCAGCGTGCGCAGCGCTTCCACCAGCCACAGTTCGCGCGGCTGGAATTCGGCGAAGTCCTCATAGCCGGCAACGATGTCGGCCAGTTGGTCCTGCATGGCCGCGCGGTCGCCCTCGAGCAGCATCCAGATGTCCTGGATCGCCGGCGCCATTCGGCTGTCATCGAAGTCAACGAAATGCGGGCCCGGTGCGCCATGAGTGCCGCCGCGCGCGTCGTCCTCGCCGATCCACAGCACATTGCCGCGATGGCAGTCGCCGTGGGTGCGCAGCAGGCGCACCTCGCCGGCGCGCTCATAGCAGCAGCGCACGCCGTCCAGCGCCAGGTCGGTCACCGATTGCCATGCGGGCAGCAGGTCGGCGGGAATGCAGCCGCTGGCGAGCAGCCAGTCGCGTGGGACAACGCCGAAGGTTTCAAGATTTAGCGCCGGGCGCGCCTGGTAGGGCTGCGTCGCCCCCAGCGCGTGGATGCGGCCGATGAAGCGGCCGAGCCAGGTCAGCGTGTCGGAACGGTCCAGCGCGGGCTCGCGGCCGCCGCAGCGGGGGAATACCGCGAAACGGAAGCCGGCGTGATGCAGCAGCGTGCCGGCCGCGCCCGGTGCCAGCACCATGGCCGGCACGGCCGGGATCTCGGCATCGGCCAGCTGCTGCACGAAGGCGTGTTCTTCCAGGATGGCCGCATCGGTCCAGCGGCCCGGACGGTAGAACTTGGCGATGACCGGCGCGGCATCTTCGATGCCCAGCTGCCAGACGCGGTTCTCATAGCTGTTGAGCGCCAGCAGGCGCCCGTCGGGGCGCAGGCCAGCGCCTTCCAGCGCGTCCAGCATCAGCTCCGGCGTCAGGCCGGCGTAGGGAACGCCGGGGTCGGCCGGGGTGTCGGACGCGTGCATGTTGTCAGCCTGTCCCGCTCAGCGCGCCGGCTTGCGGTTGCCGCCGAGCAGCGCGGCCTGCGGCGCGGGACGGCGATTGCGCGCCGGTGCCGGGGCCGCGTCGTGCGGCTGGCGCGCGGGTTGCGCCGCGGCCCGTTGCTGGCGCGCCGGCTC
>NZ_JBYSYA010000031.1:0-63420 GCF_058782785.1 Cupriavidus sp. FW306-01-F10A | reverse complement strand
CGGCGGCGTGAGCATCGAATCAATGAACGGAGAAACGAGGAGCAAGACGATGAGGATACCGAATGCGACGGTGCCGACGAAGAATGCGACGGCGATCGTACGGCCGTCGTTCATGTCGCACGGCACGCTGGAGTCGAGGAACCTGAAGGAGACGCGCAGGTTCTTCGAGGAGGTGCTGGGACTGGAGTGCGTGCGCCATTCGAAGTCGTCGATGGCGGTGCGTTGCGGGATGAAGTTCCACATCGTGTGCGTGGAGGTGGGCGAGACGGTGAAGCCGCAGAGTTCGCAGCACCACTGGGGCCTGGACGTGGACAGCCGGGTGGAGGTGGATACGGCGCGGCAGAAGGTGGTGGAACTCAAGGAGCATTACAGGATCCGCCAGATCCTGGATTCGGAGACACGACACGGGGTGTACTCCTTCTACATCGAGGACCAGGACTACAACTGGTGGGAGATCCAGTACTACGACGGGGTCCAGCATGACGACATGTTCGACTTCGGCGATCGCTTCGGCGATGCCGACTCCGACCTGCATGGCGATCTCGGCGGCAACCGATAAGCAGTAACGACAAGACAGAAAACAAGGAAGGAGACAACATGGATTACCGTTTATTGACGTTCATGTCAGAAACAGGCCCGCGTGCCGGCATCCTGGTGGGCGAGCGTATCTATGACGTGGCGCACCTGACCACCGTGTCATCGTGGAGCACCGTGCTCGGCATCCTGGAGCAGTGGAGTATGGCCGGGAGCGCGCTCGAGGAAGCTGCCCGCCGCATCGAGGCCGGGGCCGCAAGGTCGGGCGGCCAGCCGCTTGCGCAAGCCCACCTGCTGGCCCCGGTGCTGCACCCCGGCACCATCTACTGTGCCGGCGCCAACTACAGCGATCACCGCGAAGAGATGGCGCGTGCGCTTGGCCTGGAGCCGACCCCGGATATGAAGGAGCTTGGCGAAACGCCATGGCATTTCATCAAGACAGGCCGCAGTTCCGTGGTCGGTCCCAACGCCGCCGTCACGCTGCCGGCATACGCCAAGAACGTCGACTGGGAAATCGAGCTTGCCGTAGTGATTGGAAAGCCCGCCAAGGACGTCCCGGTGGAGAAGGCGCTTGATCATGTTGCCGGATACACCATTGCCAACGACCTGTCGGCACGCGACGCGATGCGACGGGCCAAGATGCCGCCGACCAGCCCTTTTCACCTGGACTGGATTGGACACAAGAGCTTCGATGGCTCATGCCCGATCGGGCCGTGGATCGTGCCGGCGAGCCAGATCGCCGATCCGCATCGGCTTGCGCTCAAGCTCTGGGTATCCGGCGAGCTGATGCAGGACTCGAGCACGGACAAGCTGATCTTTGACATTCCAGAGCAGATCTCGATGCTGTCGTCGCGCGTCACGCTGCAGCCTGGCGACATGATCCTGACCGGCACGCCGGCCGGCACTGGCGCGCCGCAAAAGCGCTTCCTTCGCCCTGGCGAAACCGTGCGGCTGTCAATTGAAGGCATTGGCGAGTTCGAACACAGCATGGTCTGAACCTGCGCTGTTTCCTCCAATCGCCTTGCCATCTCAATTGCAGGAGAAGACCACACATGTCGGGCCTCAAATCAATCATGCTGTCCACGCTGGCCGGTATTGCGCTATGCGGAACAGGATCCAGCGTTTCAGCGGAAGAGTTTCCATCCAGGGTCGTCCGGGTGCTGTCCCCGTACGCACCAGGGCTGGCTCCGGACGTCGCGTTGCGCATTGTCGCGGGAAAACTCGAGCGGAGCTGGCAGGGGAAGCCGGTCGTGATCGAATCGCGCCCCGGTGCGAACGGCACGCTGGCGATCGGTGCTGCCAAGAAAGGCGACGCCAGCGGGCACACTTTGCTGCTGCTCGGCCATTCTCATCTCACCATCAATCCGGTGCTGCATTCGAATCTCAACTATGACGCGCAGCAGGACTTCATTCCGCTGGGCATGCTCTACCGGGCGCCGTTCTATATTTGCGTGGCGACAAACAGTCCGTACAAGACCGTGGGGGACTTGCTTGCCGCGGCCAGGGAGAAACCCGGCAAGCTGACCTACGCAACCAGCTACATCGGAAGCCCTTCGCACTTTGCCACCGCCAAGCTCGAATTCATGACCGGAACCGACATGCTCCCGGTCCACTATGCGACCGAAGGCACGCAGGCATATACCTCGATTGTCAATGGCGATGTGGTGTTCACGCTGGCGTCGGCAGCATCTGTCGAGCCGCTGGTGAAGTCCGGCCGCCTGCGCATGCTTGCCACGACTTCTCCCACGCGCGTGCCCAGTCACCCGGAGGTTCCCACGATCCGCGAATCCGGTGGGCCGGCGGACTACGAGTTCGAGACCTGGTCGGCCCTGGTGGCGCCGCGCGGCACCTCGGAGAGCGTGGTTCGCAAGATTCGCGCCGATATCAGCAAGGCACTGGCTGACCCTGAGGCGAGGGCGCGCCTCCAGTCCCTGGGCTTTGAACCGGCGCGGGAACGGACCCAGGAAGAATTCTCCTCGCTCATTCGCGATGACCTGAAGCGAAACCAGGACCTGATCAAGCGCACCGGCATTTCGCTGCAGTAGCGGTTGTCAGCGGGCGCCGCTTCGCCTCACAGATCAAGGAATTCCGGGAGCTGCCGCCATCGACTGCGGCAGCATCGCAACGCGTGTACTGAATGGCAAATCCATTGCGGGAGAATGACGTGTACGGCCACGACAAGAACGATGTTGATGAACGGGAAGCGCGGGATGGCGGAGGACGCCCGGCCGCACCAGCCGATCGCGGCGGCTTTTCCAGGCGCGATTTTCTACGAGGCGGCCTGGCCGGTGTAGGCGCGGTGGCGGGTGCCGCCGTGGCTGGCAACAGCCTTGCACAGAAGCCGGGGGGCATGGCCCCGCTTCATGGCCGTTACGGCGCGGCGGAGGCGACCGTGCCAGGACGGAGGATCCTGCTGAAGGGTGGGATCGTACTGACGCTTGACAAGAAAGTAGGCGACTTCGAAGTTGCGGATGTGCTGATCGAGGGAAAGAAGATCGTCGCAGTTGGCCCGAACCTCAAGGCCGAGGCGCAAACGATCGACTGCTCCGGCACCATTGTCATGCCAGGATTCATCAGCACCCATCATCACCAGTATGAAAGCCTGCTCCGCAGCCTGACCACCGACGTGCTGCACATCCGGAACATTCCCACCGACGCCGAGCAGCCAAAGGCGGTATGGCCGCTGGAGACCTATACCACGGTGGTCCAGCAGATCTGGACGCCAGGCCGCATTCCGAATCCCGCCGGCGGCGGGACGCCCGTATGGGATCTGGGACGCCCGCCCTATGATCCCGAGGATTGCTATCTCGCGGAGTTGCTTGCCAGCCTGAGCCAGATCACCCAGGGCATCACGACAAGCACTGACACCTCGCAGTCGTCGCATACGCCTGCCTATACCGACGCGATGATCCGGGGCCTGATGGATTCAGGGCAGCGCGCCGTCTTTGCCTATTCACCGGGGACTGACAGGTCCGCGCAGTTTCCGGACCAGCCCTATGAGTGGCCCGGCCGCAGCGGCGATACGTCGTTCGGCCTTGGCCGGCTGGCCAAGAAGTACTTCAGTTCGCGCGACCAGCTGGTGACGCTGGGCGCATGGGCCAGCTGGAAGCCGGTAGTCGATCCCAAGACGAAGCAGGAGCAGAACTATACGGGGTGGCAACTGGCGCGCGAATTCGGGGCGTTGATCAACAACCATGCCGCGCATGGCCAGATGGTCAAGGACATGGCTGCGGATCCGCGCAACGGCACCGACTGGTCTGACGTCACGCTGGTGCACTGCAACCTCTGGCAGGACGAGCCCGTGGCCCAGATCGGCGTCAACAACGTCACCTCCCGGGCCTGGCAGATCCTGTCTGAGAGGGGCGGGCATGCGTCCATCTCGCCGCTGGTCGAGATGCAGATGCGGCACGGGATGCCGCCGTTCCAGCTATGCCTGAACTATGGCATCTTGCCCAGCCTGAGCCCGGATATCGAGGCGAACATGACGGCGAATCCGTTTTCGCTGATGCGCAGCGCCTACACACTGCAGAGAGGCCTCGCCAATGACCTGGTCTATCTGCTCAGTGACCCCAACCAGCTCTCGGTGCCGCAGCTCGTGACATCGCGGCAAGTCATCGAGATGATGACGGTCGCCGGCGCGGCGGGTTCCGGGCTGCTGGATAAGGTCGGGACACTGACGCCGGGCAAGGAAGCCGATATTGTCATCCTGGACGCGAACACCATCAATACCGCGCCAATGAACAACGTGCCCGGGACGATCGTGACCCTGATGGAATCGCGCAACGTCCGCGATGTACTGATTGCCGGAAAAGTCGTGTACCGAAACGGCAAGCTGGTCGGTTGGGATGTCGGCAAACTGGTGCGCGATATCAACAAGGCTCGCGACCGCATCCTCGCACGCATCAACGGCCCGGCGCTGGTGGGCTCCATTCCCAAGGGCCTGAACAGCCAGTCCGATCCCTACCGGCCGAACTTCCTCGGGTCAAACGGATATCACGGACAGAACAAGACCGCGCCGGAGTACGTGCTGCGGCCGTAGTCGCACGCAACCTTCTTGCGGCCGGTGCCGGGACCCCGCCGGTCCGGCCCGCAGTCATCCTTGATCCAGCTTCCATGGTGGCGGTTCGGCCAGGCCGAACCTGCCATGGGGACGGCCGCGTGCGCCGTGGAGAAATCGATTTCCGATCACGCGTCTTTGCGTGCCAAAGATGGAAGTGATCTGCCTTTCCTTTGTCGTCTTACAGATTGTGAGCAGGTAATTTGTTCTTGGAGGAGCGCTGTCGCCGGGAAGTACGAGGGCGGTTGGCCGGCGGCAAGCAAATTATTCTTATATATGGAGAGCATTGGACATGAAGAGATCACAGGCTTCGCTGGCGGCACTGACGCTGTTTTCCGGCGCCGCGTATTCGCAATCGAACGTCACCTTATATGGCGTGCTGGACGCCAATATCGAATACGTCAGCAATATCTCGCAGGCCCCCACGACCGTGAATCCCGCCACCGGGCAAGTCAACGCCGGCCCTGCGGAGAACAAGATCGGGCTTTCCAGCGGCGCACTGTCCGCTGCGCGCTGGGGCCTGCGCGGGGCTGAGGACCTTGGGGGAGGCATGCAGGCAGTGTTTTCGCTGGAGAACGGTTTTGGCGTGGACGATGGCAAGCTCAAGCAAGGCGGCCGCCTGTTCGGACGCCAGGCCTTCGTTGGCCTGAAAAGCGGGCTTGGCACGATTACCTTCGGCCGCCAGATGACCGCGCTCAGTACCGCGCTTGGCAATTACTCGCCGACGGCATTCGCGTATCAGTATGAGCCCGTTGATGTGATGACCGGCGTGAACTACCGGTCAGACAACACCGTCAAGTATGTGGGAACATTCGGCGGCCTCACCGCCGCGGCGCACTGGACCTTCGGCAATGGTGCCGCCGGCGCGGGCGAGGTGCCCGGCCAGTTCCGCAGGGACAGCGGCTATGGTGCCGGCCTGTCCTATGACAGCGGGCCTTTCGGTGTCAGTCTTGCCTATGACCAGTATGACCCGACCATCAATGCCGCGACCGGTGCCACCGGCAAGTTCCGCAAGGCTGCCAGCGCGGTCAAGTACAGCTTCAAGCGAGGCGTGGTCATGGCGGGCTATCGTTGGGAAAAGAACCTGTTCCCTGACGATTCCACGGCATTGCGCGATGATTTCTGGTGGATTGGCGGCAACTACGAAGTCCTTCCGGCGCTGACCCTGACGCTGGCTTACTACTACCAGAACATGAAGACCCTGAAGCTGGTGCCGACGGCGCCGACGACCAATCCGGCCAATCCCTGGCAAGTGTCCTTCATGGCCGACTACAATCTCTCCAAGCGGACAGACATTTACCTGACCGCCGCCTACGCCAAGAACGCCGGTCTGGCGCTTCACAATGCCACCCTCGGCTTCGCCAACATCTATGCGCTGGGGCAAGGCAAGAACAGCATGACGGGCGTCGCAGTCGGCCTTCGACACAAGTTCTGATTTCTGTCGAAGGGCGCGGTGCGCTGATGACGCGCGAAGTGAAGCAGGTGCAGACCAGCTCCCCTTCGCGCAATGCTTGCGAGCCGGCCGCGGTCACGTGGGGGTATCCCCGGCTTATCTGGCGTTCGTGAAGGCGGGGATACCGCTCCGCGCATTCGCCTGCCTTGCCAGCTCAAGCTCCTGCGCCGAAGCACGGTCGCGGACCCAAGCCAGCACCTTCGGCGTCATCAGCTTGTGCCATAACGGCGGAATCATCGCGATCACCATCGTTGTCAGGTAGCCGTTGATCATCATCGGCGCCGCCGGAAATGGCCGCAGGTCCTGGAAGGGCACCTCACCCTGGGCATGACGATGCGAGTGCCGGGTCAGGTTGAACATGGCCCATGAGCTGACACGCTTGTTGGTATTCCATGAATGGTGCGGCAGGACCGGCGTATCCGGATCGCGAACCATGCCGTAGTGCTCCATATAGTTCACGACCTCGAGCAGGGCCTTGCCAAGGAGTGTGCTCACGGCAAAATTGCCCGCGCCTTGCCAGCCACCGATCGCATAGGCGGCAACCAGCAGGATTGCGCTCATCAGCTGGCCGCGGATGACGGCGTTATAGGCGGAAAAAATGCCATGACCCTCGCGTTTCAGGCGCTCCTCCTCGATCTTCCATGCACTGATATTGCCCTTGATGGTCGATGCGACGCTATGGAAGTAGACATTGCGTCCGCGCGGCGCCGTGGCAGGATCGTGCCTTGTCGACACATAGCGGTGGTGGCCATAGACGTGCTCGATCGAGAAGGTGGTGTCGAAGCTGAACGCCAGCAGCCATCTGCCAACCAGCATCGATACCGGGTCCCAGGTGCGATGCGTCAGTTCATGGCCCGGGATGGTGCCGATCATGCCGATCATCAGGCCGGTGAGGAGTGCACCGCAGACATGGTGCCCCCAATGCGTGGCAGCTCGCGCGGCGAGTGCGTCGTAGCCGATGAGTTGGTGCACGAGAGCGCCGATACTGGACGATATCCGCCGCCGGCTGGCAATAGAGCACCTGAAGGCGAATCGCCTGACCATCCAGGAGATCGCATTCACGCTCGGCTTCAGCGACCTGGCGAATTTCAGGCGCGCCTTCAGGCGCTGGGAGGGTGTGGCGCCTTCCGATTACCAACGGCAAGTCCCCGGGATCGCTGCAACACCATCGGAACGTCGACGGCCCTGACCGTTGCGCGCATGGCGCAGCGATCCGGCATCAGCCCTTGCGCTACAAGCTACCAATCCAGCTATTACGATAAGTATCCTTATCGTAATAGCAACATCGATGCGCTAAACTGGCGTATATGAAAACTCGCTTGACCCTGACCGCCCCGGAACCGACCCCGCCATCCGGCTTCCCCGATGCCACCTCACTCGCCGCGCTGCGCGCCTGGCATGCCGGGCTGACGACGCGCGAAGCCGTCGCACGATATCTGGGCGAGGAGCGGGCGCAGGGCCAGTCGTCGCGCGGCATCCTCGGGCGCATCCGCCGCCAGCTTGCGGCATACGCCCGCAGCCGCCAGCGCGAGGACCTGGCTGCGCTGTTTGAAATTTCCGCGGCCGAGCGGGCGGAGAAGGGCAGGGCAGGGGACCATGCCATCGAGACGCTGCGCACGCTGCCGCCGCCGGCACCGGCCATCAGTGACGACATCGGCTTGTGGCTGGCGCCGCGCACGGTCGCTGCATTGCGGGCGCAGGGCATCGACACGCTGGCGGCACTGACCGTTCGGGTGCCGCGCCGGCGCCGCTGGTGGGCCGCGATCCCGGGCCTGGGCGCGGCCGGGGCCCGGCAGGTCGAAGCCTTCTTTGCCCGGCACCCGCAACTGACCGAACGCGCCCGGGCGCTGCTCGCGCAGGCGCCGCGGGGCATGGTCGTGCCATGGGAGCAACTGCGGCTGCCGCATGACGTGGATGGGTCGCAGGGGAAGTTCCGCGCGCCGCGTGCGACCTGCGCCCTCAATGCGGACAACGATTACGCGGCGATCCAGGCGTGGCTGGCCTTGCATGAGTCGCCAGCGACGCAGCGCACCTATCGCAAAGAGGCCGAGCGGCTGATCCTGTGGGCGATTGTCGAGCGCGAACGGCCGTTGTCGTCGCTGACCACTGAGGATGCGACGGCCTATCGCAGCTTCCTGCGGCGGCCGGCGCCCCGGGAACGCTGGGTAGGGCCAGCGAGACCACGTACCTCGCCCGACTGGCGTCCGTTCACCGGCAGCCTCTCGGCGCGCTCCACCGCCCATGCCTTGTCCATACTGGGGGCGATGTTCCGCTGGCTGATCCAGCAGCGCTATGTGCTGGCCAATCCGTTCGCCGGGATCAAGGTGCGCGGAGGAGGGCGGTCGGCGGCGCTGGACAGCTCGCACGCGTTCACGGAAGGCGAATGGCTGCTGATCCGCACCATTGCTGACGGCCTCGAATGGTCCTATGGCTGGGACGGCCCGGCGGCCCAGCGCCTGCGCTTTGTGCTGGACTTCGGCTACGCCACCGGACTGCGCGCCAGCGAGCTCGTCGGTGCGACGCTCGGGGACGTTGAAAGCGATCCCCATGGCGACCATTGGCTCAAGCTGGTTGGCAAAGGAGCCAAGGCTGGCAAGGTGGCACTGCCACCGTTGGCGCGCCTGGCGCTCGACAGCTATCTGGTGGAACGAGGCCTGCCAGTCACGCCGGCGCGATGGGATCCGCATACCCCGCTGATCGGCGGCCTTGGCCAGGATCCGGCCAGTGGCATCACCGGCACGCGCCTGTGGGGCGTGTTTCGGCGCTTCTTCAGGCAAGTGGCGGACTTGACCCAGGCGGATCACCCTTCCGCCGCCGACAAGCTGCGGCAGGCGAGCCCGCACTGGATGCGGCACACCCATGCGACTCATGCACTGGCGCGCGGCGCGGAATTGACGACAGTGAGGGACAACCTGCGCCACGCCTCGATCTCGACCACCTCGATCTACCTGCACGGCGACGAGATGAAACGGGCACGGCAAATCGGCGCGGCGTTTTCCGCGCCCTAGTGGCTTGGTGCGATGGCCCGGAGAACAGCCGGGGAGTGGAGGGCGCTCGAGCCGGCCGAACGCCATTAGCCGGAATCGTGGTCTGCAACGGCTATATCGATTTCTTTATCGCCGCATACCTTTCAAGGCTCTCTTTCCGCGCAACTTCGTGCTGCACGATCGGGGGTGGATAGTTCTCCCCAAGCTTCACCCCCGCTGTAGCCAGTACATTCACAGGCGCCGTCCATGGCGCATGGATGTACTTGTCCGGCATCTGTGCCAGCACCGGCAAGTACTTGCGGATAAATCGCCCCTGTGGATCAAATGTCTCCGATTGCTTGACCGGATTGAAGATACGGAAGTACGGCTGTGCATCGCAGCCCGTTGACGCAGCCCACTGCCACCCGCCGTTGTTGGCCGAGAAATCGAAATCATTGAGCTGGTCGGCGAAATATTGCTCGCCGCGTCGCCAGTCGACGCCGAGATCCTTGACGAGAAAGCTCGCAGTCACCATCCGTAGACGATTATGCATGTAGCCGCTCTGGCGGATCTGCAGCATCGCGGCGTCGACCAGCGGATAGCCGGTCTGCGCGTCGCACCATGCCTGAAAGTACCTGTCGCCCGTGACAGAGTCGACCCAGTGCAGCGCATCGTATTCGGGGCGGAAAGACTTGCCGTCGGCCACGCGGGGATGGTGGTGGAGGATCATGAAATAGAAGTCGCGCCAGATCAGTTCGGATAGCCAGACGGCCGCGCCGGCGCTTTCGCTGCCGCCGCGCAGTACGGCGTCAAGCGCGGCTCGCGCCAGCGTGCGGATCGAGATCGTGCCGAAGCGCAGGTGTACCGACAGGTAGCTCGGGCCGCGCAGCGAGGGGAAATCCCGCCGGTAGCCATAATCGCCGATGCGGTCGATGAATTCATCGAACAGTGCATGGGCGCCATCACTGCCGGTGGGCATTGCAATCTCGGCAAGATTGCTGACAGCGAAGCCGAGATCGTGCAGCATTGGCGAAGCCTTTGGATACTGGCGGGGCACCGGTGCCAGCGCGCCCAGATACTTGTCGACTGGATACGGTCGAAGGTCGAACGGCTGCACTGCGCGTAACCACGCGTTCTTGTACGGCGTGAAGACGCTGAACGGCTGGCCTTGGCCGGTCAAGAGCTCGTCAGCCTCGAAGATAACCTGGTCCTTGAATGTGAACAGCACCCGGGAGTCGGAAGCCAGTGCCTGACGCACGGCCGTGTCACGCCGCTTCGCGGCAGGTTCGTAGTCGTGGTTCGTGAAGACGGCTTCGGCATCGAGTTCGGCCGCCAGCCTGGGAATGGCATCGCGCGCGATATCGTCAAGCACAATCAGGCCGCCGCCCGCGTCGGTCAGCGTCCTGCGTAACGGCTCTAACGACCTCAGGATGAACTCTACACGTCGATCGACCTTGCGTCCGCGTGCAATCAGCGGGGCAAGGATTTCGCGATCGAAGACAAACACGCACCACACTTGGCGGCAGTGCTTGAGGGCATAGTGCAGCGCTGCATGGTCATCGGCGCGCAGGTCGCGCCGGAACCAGACCAGGCCACCCGCGAACTCCAGGTCGATTCGGTATGGCAGGCGTCCGGTGCCGGCTGTTTCGGGAGCAGGAGTAAGGGGATTCGGCATTGCCGTAATTTAGTCCCATGTAGCGTTGTCGCACAGCCCGATTTGCGGGTATTGCCTGCACCGCAGCCTGGCAGGATCAGCGTGACGCCAGAAACCGGGCTGTCTTCTGATGAATCCTGGAAGCTGAGCCGTACGTTGAATTGACCGGCGATAGCCTGCATATTCCGCACGGATTCGTGCCCGTTCCCACCCGACATACCGGATGCCAGCAGATTGGTGGATTTCCGGCGGCTTTGGATGCGCTGCGAAGATCTCGCCGACGCGATGATCGCCTCGATTGGTTAGCGCGCGGTTGGCCGCAGCATGTGGGGGGAAAGTAAGGCCGGCGCTACCGTAAGGTGGAGATAGGGCTTGAAGTCTGGAGGTGCCAACCGGCTGTTTGACCGCGCGCCGCTTCAATTCTTGAACTTGTGCGGCGCATCGTATATTTTCGAGGGGCATTCCGGTGGTTGCCGCCGTGCCGGCCGGTGCCTGTCACGATGATCGGGTTCATACAAGCCGCACTCGATAACGCATGCCCGGAACAACGGTTGTCAACCCCGTCCGCGCAGTGCGCGCGTGACCCTGCGCAGTTGCGTATCGCTGCCCCCTTGCTCCTGCCCATCAGAAAGGAGCTGCCATGGATGCAGTCCGGACATTGCTCGAAACCCAGCCGCTGCTCACGCTGTTCCTCACGGTTGCACTGGGCTATGTCTTCGGCGAGATCAATATCAAGGGCGTGTCGCTCGGTTCGGGCGCGGTGCTGTTCGTGGGGCTGGCGATCGGCGGGTTCGCGCCGAAGTCCGCGCCGCCTGCCATCCTTGGCACCCTAGGGCTGCTGCTCTTTCTCTATGGCATTGGGATCCAGTACGGGGAGCAGTTTTTTAAGGGTCTGACCAGCCCCGATGGCATCAAGGCCAACGCCGCTGCGGTCCTTGGCGTGGTTGGCTCCGGACTGCTCGCGGTTGCGTTGGTGCCGCTGGTCGGCGTGAAGCTAGACGAGTCGCTAGGCATGTTCGCCGGCGCGGGCACCAGCACGGCAAGCCTGCAGGCCGCGATGGCGGCGATGAAGAGCGACGGCGCCGCGGTGGGCTACAGCGTCGCATACCCAGTCGGCGTGGCAGGGCCGATCCTGTTTCTGTATGCCCTCACCGCGCTGCTCAAGCCGAATATCGTGCGGCCGCCGCCAAAGCTGATCGAGACCGCCGAGATTGCGCTGACGAACCCGGCGTTTATCGGCGCGCGGCTGTCGGAGGTGGTAGCGCGCCTACCGGACGGGGTGGCGATTGCCGCCGTGCGTCGCGCCCACCACAACCACCCCTCCGCCGACGACCTGGTCCTGCAGGCCAACGACGTGCTGCTCGCAACCGCCACCGACCCGGCCGTGCTGCGTGAAGCCACCTCGCTGTGCGGGGAACTGCAGCCGGGCCGCATGACAAGCCATCGCGAAGACCTGGACTATATGCGCGTGTTCGCCTCAAGCCGGCTCGTGGTCGGGCACACGCTGCGCGATATCCGTTTTCCCGAAGGCATGGTCTGCTCGATCGCCCATGTGCGGCGCGGTGATGCGGACCTGATGCCCCGCGATGACCTCACCCTCGAGTTCGGTGACCGCGTCGGCCTGCTGGTCAATCGCGCCCACATGAAGCCGATTCGCGCGCTGTTCGGCGACTCCATCAAGGGCACCGCCGAGCTGAGCTTTATCTCAATCGGCATCGGCGCGGCCCTCGGGCTGCTGGTGGGGCTGATCCCGGTGCCGATTCCCGGCGTCGGCACGCTGGCGCTGGGGCTAGCGGCGCTGCTGCTGGTCGCCCTCGTGCTCGGCCGGGTGCGCCGTCTCGGGCCGTTCGTCTGGACCATGCCGCTGTCGGCCAACCTGGTGCTGCGCAACTTCGGGCTGACCATCTTTCTCGCACAGGTGGGCATTGCATCCGGGCCGAAGTTCTTCGCCACCATCGGCGTGACCGGGGTGTCCTTCCTGATCTATGGCGTGGTGATTCTGCTTGCCCTGCTGCTGATTACTGCGATTTTCTGCCTCTGGGTCTTCAGGCTGCCGTTCGACCTGGCGGTGGGCGTGATCTGCGGCGCGACCGGCAATCCCGCCATCCTTGCCTTTGCCAACCGCGTCGCGCCCACCGACCGACCCGACCTCGGCTACTCGATGATCTTCCCGTCAATGACCATCGTGAAAATCCTGTTCGTACAGGTCGCCGCCACACTGGCTGGCGGATAGTGCAGGGCAACCTGGGCGAAGCGCGCCATGCGATTCGCCGCGGAGACCACATCATGGAAATCGCCGTCTTCAGCGCAAAGTCCTACGATCGTCAACATCTCGATGCCGCGAATGCGGCCGAAGGCCATCAGCTCAAGTACTTCGAAGTTTCCTTGGACAATGAGACGGTGGGCCTCGCCGCGGGCCACGGCGCAGTGTGCATCTTCGTCAATGACCGGGCCGATGCGACCGTGCTGGAAGCGCTCGGACGCGGCGGCACCAAGCTGGTCGCGCTGCGCTGCACGGGGTTCAACAACGTCGACCTGAACGCCGCGCAGGCGCTCGGGATCAAGGTAGTGCGCGTTGTCGACTACTCGCCCAACGCGGTCGCCGAGCACGCGGCGGCCCTGCTGATGGCGGTCAACCGCAAGATCCACCGGGCCTACAACCGCACGCGGGACTTCAATTTCTCGCTCGAAGGCCTGATGGGCTTCGACCTGTGCGGCAAGACCGTGGCCGTGATCGGCACCGGCAAGATCGGGCGCGTGTTTGCGAAAATCATGGTCGGGTTCGGTTGCAACGTGATCGGCTACGACAAGTACCCGTCCCCGGAATTCGAGGCCCTTGGTGGACGCTACGCGGACGAGGGAGAAATCGGCGCAAGCGCGGACTGCATCTCGCTGCATTGCCCGCTCACGCCCGAGACCCATCACATCATCAATGCCGAAACGCTGTCGCGCGCCAAGCCGGGGGCCTTGCTCATCAACACTAGCCGCGGCGGGCTGATCGACACGGAAGCAGTCATCGAAGCGCTCCGGAGCGGGCAACTCGGCGGGCTGGCGATCGACGTGTACGAGCAGGAGGCGGGCCTGTTCTTCCGCGACCTGTCCGGCACCATCGTCGACGACTCCGTGCTGCAGCAGCTAATCACGTTTCCTAACGTGATCGTGACCGGGCACCAAGCCTTCCTCACGCGCGAGGCCGTGACGACCATTTGCGAAACAACCTTGCGCAGCGTGACGGAGTTCGAAAGCGGCAAGCCGCTCACGAACGAAGTCGGTGCCGGTTGAACACGGCTGTCGGCCTCAAATCGTGCCCCGCTAATGGCTTAAACCGCTCCCCGAAAAGCCCACGGTCGGGAGAATGGCGCATGAAGAAGACTGCGGGAAATCAAGCCGCTCGAAGGGAATAGGGCAGCAAGGTCAAGGAAGCCAAAGCCGCGATGAGCCTGGCGTGGTGGAAATTCTTGCATCGACTTCAACCTTGCGAGCCGTCCTCCGTGGCTCCGCAACGCGCCTGGCTGCCCGCTCCGGCGAATGAACTTGCGAGCGAGCTACTACAAGGCAATTTGCATCAGCGTCCCGACATCGGCTGGGGGACAGTTGAGTTCCTGCGAGTGCATTACGGCAGGCGGCAGGTCAGAAAGGTTGATTGGCGCGAAGCCGAGGCGCGCGAAATAGCCGGATGCGGTCTTGGTCTGCAACACTATTGATGCGATCCCTTGCAGCCGGACGTCTGCCACGATTGCGGAAAGCAGAAGCTCGCCGAGACCTGCAGACCTTGCGCGCTGCGCAACAGCCAGTCCTCGAAGAAGTCCTGTTTCCCCATAGCGCTCCACGCCGGCACATCCGAGAAGCCCGGCATTGTCGCGGACCATGATGAAATGGGTGATATGTTCGCGTACCCCCTCGACGCAAAGTGAGGAAGCACGCAGGAGGGCCTCAACCTCAGGCCAATCCTTCTCAGTCGCATAGCGGGGACGCATGACATATTCCTTCATGCAAAGTTCGTCCCCGTCATCCTACTTTTGCCGGGATGCTTCCGCCCGTAGGGATTCTTCTTAAGTAGATTTGCTATCTCCCGGAAGCAGTCTGGCTGGCATGGCGGGCAGACAACATTCTTGCTCTTCAGCGGAGTTCTTTTGCGATGGCATGCGAGCGCGAAGTCCCTTGCCTGCGTCAGCCGGTGGCCCGACATGCGAGATGCCGCCCAACGTATCGCTGTTGGGACAGCATGAACTGGCTAGTTCCAGATGAGCGTGGCTTCTTGCAGCAAGTGACCAGGCAGGATGTAGTCGCCGTGCTCGATAGCGAGTGCCTCGAGTTCGCACAGACAGTCCTCGGACAATGCCGTCATGTCGAACCGGCAGTAGAGGTGTCGCTGTCGGAATGTGAGTTTTTCTCCGCGGAGCCCTCTGGCTAGCGCATCTGCAGACTCCACACAGACATGTTCGATGGTTCGGAACTGTACGACGATGCCGCGCTGTTGCCCAAGTCGTCCGAGTTCGAGCGCGTCTTCCCACGCGGTTTCATAGTCTAGATCGACAGTACTATCTATGCGCGAACTGATGTGCTCAAGCGCGCTTGCTCGATCACGTGCGACGTATACGCTCATAGGGGAGTCTCCCCGATGGGGTCCTTGTGGAGAGGAATATATTCCGAAATAGGGGGCTGGGCAACCCGACGCAGGCTCCAGCCGCAGCCCGAACGCATCAGATATCGTGGGCATCTGAAGATGGCCGATTCTGATTGCGCCGGGGGCATCCGCGAGGAAGCCCGGCAGACGCTGATGAATATCCACATAACCGGCGTAGCAGCGACCAGCCACCTCGTTGCTGCTGATGGATATCCACCACGTCAAGCGCATCAATGATCAGCACGGACACCTGGTGGGTGACCGCGTACTTGCTCGTTTCGCACAAACCGTGGGCCGGGCGCCGCCTTGCCGGCGCTGGCAGGCCCCTGGACGACGGCACGACAAGGCCGAAAGTGTCACGGCGAGAGTTGAGGCGTTTGCTGAAAGCAGAGCTAGGCTTCGTCTGCGGGAACCGCATGACCTTGATCCCGCAAGGCCTTTGTCCAGCGCTTGATACGTGCACGCAGTCGTCCCTGTGCAGCTCTTTCTATCGGCATGTCATTGACGCGGCTGATCGCTGTGCCGGGCAAGACGTAGCCGTGCTGCATCAGGGCCATACAGAAGACACGATCTTTGTCGCGATCCGCTGCCGCCTTGGCCATAAAGAGATCAACGACGTCCAGGCAATAGCCAACCCGCCCGTTCGTGCCCACGGTCTGGATACGCTGCAAGCGGCGTTGCCACCCGGCTGGAAGACACGCTGTCTCTGGCCCGACGCCCTGCGCGTAGTAACCGTATGTCTCGTGAAAGCGCGAGCCTTCGCCGATCGCCGCATCAATCGCATCCGCCTTGTGGGTGGCATTGAGCGGGTAGATGTCGGCCTCCGCGGACATCGTGAAGACCGCCGGGGGATTAGGGATCGGCCCCAGGATTGATTGGCTGCCAACGACAACGAACTCATATTCGTCTGTGATGTCGGCTGCAGCCCGAATGATGTGTTCCAGATTTTCCCGGTTCATTCCTGGTCTCCCAGGACAACGCCTGTCTTCAACGCTTGGACCTGTGCGAGCACATCCTGCCGAAGGGCATCTGGTAGAACTGTGGGCAGGGGAGAGGCCTGGCGAAGCTCTTGAGCACGCCGAGTCCGGCCGAGCGCTTTGCGCCACGACCGGTTCGCAAGAATCGTTTCCCACTCGGACCAGAGCGAATCGGACCGTGAGTCTCCCTGCGCGCGCCATCGTCTGAGGACCTCTTGGGCCCGGGCCAGTAGCGCGGGGTCATCCTGAATCAGGCGGATCGCTTCCTTGTGAAGCGCCATGCTCTGCAAGTCCTGAACTTCATGGCGGCTGGGATCAGTCCTGACCCGAACCTGAACCTGCGGTATGGCCCGCTTGGATGAGGCGGCAGCAGAGTTCGCCGGCGCCGGTTGGAAAGTATCGCTGACTAACAGGGCAAGGTCACCGGCAACTCCCAGGACGGACATGACGCGCAGGTATGTGCCCATGGTCGGCGCGGGGTCGCCTGCCTCAACGGCAGCGAGAGTCGTCCGGGAGATGCCAACGCGCTTGGACATCTCGACCGTGCCAAGCCCTTTGGCCTTCCGCAGGCGTTTGATGCGGTCGCCTAGTTGCAGCAGCAAGTGACGCTCGAGGACTGAGGTGGTATCAGTGAAGGCTGGCATATGTCCAGTATTTTAGGCAAAATCTGCAGATTAGACTAGTTTACTGAACAAATTATGGCGTTTGGCTCATGCAGTAACCTTTGATCCGAATGCGCATTGTGGACACATAGAGTTTCGCTCCATCGGGCCGCTAAGGCAGAAGACCCTGAAACTGCCACCCAGGCCATCGCTAACGATCGAATCACAATTTAACATAATATACATTATGCGAGTATCGAGATATGGGCCAATTAGTATTGGCGTACTTGGCTAAACAGCATGTCATACCCTCGCCAAAACTGACCTGCTGTCGGCTTTCTTCCCGTGGCTAAGCCCGTGACACCACAGACTGGCTGTTATATGCTCCAAGCCACACTTGCCTTCCAGTCGGTCCACACAAGAACAAGGCATCAGCCAAACCTGCATGTTCAAATTCATCGGGTATTTTCGACAGCGGCTGCGCTACCTGGACCTGAGCCTGAAGGCCAGCCGGTCCGTCCGGATCCGCGTCGTCGAACGGCCTGGCTTGTGGATGGATGCCCGGCAGCTTGAAGCCATGCTGGCCGAGATGCGCGGCATCGTGCAGCGGGGAATCGGCAAGGATCTCGATTACGGGGTGCTTTCCGGCGACCCTGAAAGGCTGCGGCGGGCCGTGATCACGCTGCTTTATGACCGGGACAGCGGCCAGCCGATTGCGTTCAATGCGCTGTCGGTCATGCCGATCGAGGTCAAGGGCCGTCCGGTCGAGGCGATTCACCTTGGGCTGGTGATGGTCGATCCGGGCTATCGCACGCAAGGACTGTCCTGGGTGCTGTACGGGCTGACCTGCATCCTGCTTTTCTTCCGCCGCGGCCTGCGCCCGATCTGGATCAGCAATGTGACCCAGGTGCCGGCCATTATCGGCAAGGTCGCCGAGGTCTTTGTCACGGCCTATCCCAATCCCTTTGAGCCGTCGCGGCGCAGCTTTGAACACCTGAGCGTGGCCCGCGAGATCATGAAATCGCATCGGCATGTCTTTGGCGTTGACGGGGCGGCGGGATTTGACGAGGCGCGGTTCGTGATTACCGATGCCTATACCGGCGGCTCGGACAATCTCAAGAAGACGTTCGAGCAGGCGCCGAAGCATCGGGACGAGCGCGCCAACGAACTCTGCCGGCGGGAACTCGATTACCAGCGCGGCGACGATTTCCTGCAGGTCGCCTGCCTGGACCTGGCCAGCGCGCGGAAATACCTGTTGCGGGAAGTGCCTCGGGACTCGTTGCCCGCCATCCTTTATCAGATTGCGTTCCTGGCTGTCGGTCGGATCGTCCTGCCATTGTTCCACTGGCTGAATCCGCGCGAGCCGCTGGGAGACCTGCGCGCCAGGAAGAGTCAATGATTCCACCCTTCTCCTACGAGGAATTCACGACCCGCAACATCGGTTTCGTGACCGACGCGGAACAGCAGCAATTGCGCAATGCACGGGTGCTGATCTGTGGCGTCGGCGGCATGGGCGGCGCCTGCCTGCAGGCGCTGGCACGGGTGGGCATTGGCGGCTTTGCGCTGGCGGACTTCGATGCGTTCGACGTGTCGAACCTGAACCGCCAGGTGTTTGCCAGCCTGGATACCGTTGGCGTGAACAAGGTCGAGGCCACCGTGGCGCAGATCCGGCGCATCAACCCGGAACTTGCCATCGAGACCTTCGGCGCCGAGTGGACCGACAGGCTCGATGACCTGCTGGGCCGTTACAAGATCGTGGTCAACGGCATGGATGACATGGCCGCGGGCCTCGCGCTCTATCGCAAGGCGCGGGAGCATGGTGCGACCGTCATCGACGCCTATACCGCTCCCCTGCCCTCCGTCACGGTTGTCCGTCCGCAAGATCCCCGGCCCGAGGAGCGTCTTTCCTATCCCACGGCCGGCATGGACTGGAAGTCCCTGACGCCGGAGCTCAGGCAGGAATGCCTGGGCAAGGAACTGGAATACGTGATGGTCCACTCGAGTTCGGTCCGGCATGTGGAGCTAGGCATCGCCAAGGACCTGCTGACCGGCAAGCGCAAGCGCATGTCGTTTGCACCGATGGTGATCACCACCGGCAACCTGATGGCGTTCGAGGTGATCAAGCTGGTGCTCGGCCGGCCGCGGCTGGCCGGTGTGCGCGGCTATTTCTTCAATCCCTGGACCATGCGTGTCGAGACGCCGCGCAATGCGCTGACGGCATGGGCGGTGCGCGCGCTGGTACGGCGCTTCATGGCGAGGTTGATGCGAGATGAGGGTTGACGCGTGATTGACGCCCTGGCAAGCGATGTGGCCGTTACCTGGCTCGGCGCGGTGGGCTGTGGGCTCTGCCTGCATTTCCTTTGGTCCCGGCGCGAGGCCGGGGCCGGCACGGGCCTGTTCCTGTTCGGGGTGCTGACGGCGCTGCTGGCAGTGCGGGGCTTTTCCTGGCTGCTTGGCGGCACGGTGCTGGCTCAGCTGGTGTTTGCGGCGGCAACCCTGCTGCCCATTGCCATGACCCTGTTTGCCGAGCACCTGGTGCGGCGCCACCACCCGTTGTGGCTGAAGCTGCTGGCGCTGGGCGTGTCGGTGGTGTTCTTCGTCATCAATCTCTTTACCGATCTGCCGGGCAATACGCCGCTGCTGCTGATGTTCCTTGGCTGCTTCGCCGTGGTGACCGCAAGCAATGGCTGGTTCCTGCTGTGGCTGCGCGATGCCGAACTGTCCGACAACGAGGAACGCCTGGCCCGGGCGGTAGTGGTGGTCGTGGCCCTGGCCGTCCCGCTCGCGGCCACCGACTTCCGCGAGGAGCTCGGCCATGTGCCGGTTCGCCTGGGGGCGCTCGGGGCGCTGGCATTTGTCTATGTGTTCCTGAACCTGTCGGAATCGCAGCGGGTCGTGCGCGGGCTGCTGGTGCATATCGCAGCCGCCCTGCTCTTCGCCGTCGTGCTGGCCAGCGTGATGGCGCTGGCTTCGCGCGGGCCCGGCCCGGGCTTTGCAGAGGCCGGCCTGCGCGGCATGCCCGTTGCCATTGCATGGGTGCTGCTGACGGCCATTTTTGTCCGCATTCGCGCCGTTTCGCTGGCTGGTGATGGCAACGCGTTCCTGCGCTGGCTGCTCCACGCCCGGCTGGATACGCCAGAGGGTTTCCTGCATTCGCTCAGGCGCCTGCCGCAGACCACCGACCATGTGGTGCTCGGCAACGCGGAGCTTGCGGGCTACGCGCTGGACGCGTTGTTCGACCTGGCAGGAAGGCGGCGTGAGCCCGTCTCGATCGGCGACGCCAGGGCCTGGGCCAGGATCCGGGAAGGCGATGGGGTCGAGGCTGCGGAACAGCTGGTAGACCTGCTCGAGCGCCATGAAATGACCCATGCCCTGCTCATCGCGCGCCAGCCCGCGCAGGTGGTGCTGCTGAACCTGCCGCAAGGCGCCAACGCGGCGATCGGCGAGCTGCGCGCGGCGGTGATCCTGCGGCTGGCGCGCCATCTCGGGCAGCGGGAGGCCGCATGACAACCGTGCTGCGTGAAGGCGATTTCGACGCGTTCTTTGAGGCGCCCTTCGCCTGCTATGGCCGTGATACCCATTTTGTCTCGCCGATGAAGGGGGATCTTGCGCGCGCACTGGACCCGGCGAAGAACCCGCTGTTCCGGCAGTTTGCGCGCCGCACCTGGTTCACCGCCCATCGGGACGGACGGATCGTGGGCCGTATCCTGGCCCATATCCACGATGCATCCAATCATCAATACGACCAGAAGCGCGGCTGCTTCGGCATGTTCGACTGCGTCGATGACGTGGAGGTCGCGCAAGCGCTGCTCGACGCGGCGGCGGCCTGGGTGAAGCGCAACGGCTGTGACGAACTGGCTGGCAGCTTCAACCTGACGATCACGCAGATGATCGGCATCGTCACCGAGGGCTTCGAGCATCCGCCATACACCTACCAGGAATACACACCGCCGCATATTGCCAGGCTGCTCCAGGCATGCGGCTTCGAGCCGTTCTTTCCGATGCGCACGTTCGAGCTCGACGTGCGCAGCTACGATCCGCAGCAGTTGATCGGCAACAAGCAACGCGCGCTGCTGGATGATCCCGCCTGGCAATTCAAGCCGATCCGGCGGCGCGGCTTTGACCGGCGCCTGCTGGAGGCATGCACTGTCCTGAACGATGGTTTCTCCGGCAACCCGATGTTCGTGCCGCTGACGGCGGAGGAATTCCTGTTTCCCTGCGCCGGCATGATGTGGATCATCGACGAGCGGCTGTCCTATACCGCTTATTTCAACGGGGAGCCGATCGGGGTGCTGCTGTGCGTGCCGGATCTCAACCCGTTTCTGCGCGCCACCGGCTTCCGCCTGAAGCTGTCGACGCTCTGGCATCTGATCAGGTTCCGCGCCAGCCGCAAGCGTGCGGCGATCATCTTCTTTTCCGTGCGCAGGGACTACCACAGCCGCGGCGTCAACGGCGTCATGCTGCACCATCTGCTCACGGCGATGCGCGGTGCCGGGTACTCGCACCTGGGCATCAGCTGGGTGTCGGATTCGAATGGCGCCAGCCAGAAGCAAATGGAGAAGATGTGCGCCAGGCCACTGCATCGGCTGCATCTCTTCAAAAAGGCCATCTAGCGACATGCTCACGCTCGATCAGCATCTCACCCTGGTTGCCCAGGCTGGCCGCGCTCCCAGCGCGCACAATATCCAGCCCGCGCGCTGGCGCTTTGCCGGCGACAAGGTTGAACTGTTTGAAGAGCCTGCGCGATGGCTGTCCGTGGGCGACCCCTCCGGACGGGACAACCAGATCGCCCTGGGCATGGCCTGGGAAGGCATGGCCATGGCGTTGTCGACGCTCGGGTTGGGGCTCACGCAGCCTGCGGTCTCCGGCCTGCCCTACCCGCCCGCTACCCCGGGCTTGCGCGCGGCCGCATCCGGCCTGATCACATCAGGTGCGAGCCCGGATCCCCTAGCCGCCTTCGTGGACGCGCGCCGCGCCTATCGAGGCAAGTTTCTCCGTGCGACCCCGGCACAGATCAAGTCGTTGGGCGAATGCGCTGCAGCCCACGCGGAGTTCGTCACGCTGGCCAGCGAGAACAGCACGGCGCAAATCGCCAGATGGTATGACGACGCCGCGGCTGCGGGATTGAATGACCCACGGTTTGCCGAGGAGCTCTGCCACTGGCTGCGCTTGTCACCGCACGATCCAGGCTGGCCGCGCGACGGGCTTTCGGCCGAATGCATGGCACTGTCGCGGTGGGAAGCCTGGGGCGCGTCGATTGCGCTGAGACCTCGTGTGCTCCGGCTGCTCTCGGCGCTTTCGCTAAGCGGCCTGCTGACATCGGAAAGCGCAAAAGTGAAAAGCGCGGCGCGGATCGTCCTGATCCATGCCGCACCCGAGGTCACGAGCTTTGACATCGGGCGCCGCTGGTACCGGTTCTGGCTGGCCATGACTGCCAGGGGCTTTGCCGGCGTGCCGATGTCGGCGCTGGCCGATTCACCTGGCCATGCCGCCATGCTTGCCGAAAGCCAGCGCTTGCCGCGGGGGAATCGGCTCGTCAATGTGATGCGCTTCGGGCCGGTGCCGGATCGTGGCATTGCGCAAAGCGCCCGGCTCCCAGTCGCGGAACTGCTGCAGGATTTCTGACGGCAGCTAGAGCAATTTCAGGAATTCCAGCAGCGCATCCTTGTCGCTTTCGGCAAGGGTAGAGAATTCCTTCTCATGGCCGCGGTTGTCGCGCCCCGCTGTCGCCGTGTCGTAGAGCACGGGTTTCGACCACGGCCGGTAGCTGGCCGGATAGGCCCAGGTACCGTCGGCATCAAGCCTGCCGGCGATGCCCAGCTTGCCGTAGTCCAGTGCATGACCGCCGACCCAGAAGCGCCTGGGCCGCGCCTGCGGATGCATGAGATGCCAGAGCGTGGGCACGGAGCCGTTATGAAGGTATGGTGCCGTCGCCCATACGCCGGAGAGGATGGGCGCGACATAGCCACCGGTGTTTGCCGCGTCGATATGCCTGCCCAGCTCGGAGCGCGAGATGGCTTGCAGCAGGCCGGGATCGATTGCTTGCCAGCGCGTCGGGTCAGTCCCGATATCCGCCTGCGCCACCAGCCGGTTGGGGAAGCTGACAAGGCGCGGGCGCTCTGGGTCCTGGCTGTAGCTGCCATGGCACTGGGCGCAGTTGGCATCAAAGACGGCGCGGCCGCGCGCGGCGCGGGAGCGGTCAACCGGCCCCGGAAACGGCGGCGGGGTGTAGCCCGCCATGAACCGCATGACGTCTTCCACCTGCGGAATCGCGCGGCCGGCGCGATCCGGTGGCATGCCCATGGTCGGCACGGTAAAGAAGGCCACGATATGCGCCAGCCTCCCGGCATCGCTGGCGGCACCGGGTGCCACCGGCGCAAAGCGCGGCGTGCCTTTGCTGGTATAGACGCCGTCGTAGAGCAGCGATGAGCGCAGGCTGCGGTAGCCCAGTTCCGGAATCGAGGTGGAACCACTGGCGGCCGTGCCCGCCGAGAGCTGATGAAACTGGAACTTGAGTGCCGCGACCCCATTGGTGCTGCCGGCCGCGCCGTTGCTGAACGGCAGCGGCTCGTCACCGCTGGCTTCGAGTTCCGCCACCCGTTTTACCAGCCGCGGCCAGACGAATTTCCGGATGGTATCCAGTTCCTCCTTGCTGGTTTCGGGGTAAAGCTGGTGGATGGCCGAGAGGAGCTTTTCCGGATCGGATTTCACCCGCTTCACCGCCTGATAGACCGCGGCGACGAAGGCGTCGAGGTTGAGGGAGGTATTCGGCAGGCCCAGCCAGACATCGTTGGTGGGACGCCCGTCCTTGCCGTAGGTGATGCCCGCATGGCACGATGCGCATCCCAGGTTGGACACTTCCAGGCGGATCTTCGGGAGGTTCCGGCCGATCATTCCGCTGACCACGCCCAGGGGCTTGTCGAACCTGGGCTGTTGCTGGCGCGGCCAGTTGCGGACCGCATCGGGATAGATGAAGCCGAACTCGCGCAGGGCCCGGCGCAAGGCATCCTGGGTGACCGGAACGCCGGGGCCGCCGGCCAGCAGCAGCGCCGTCGTCGCCAGCTTCCACGGCAGTGCATTGGTCTCAAGGGTATCGGTGCTCAGGCCGCCGAAGTCCTCGAAGACAAAGCGCGCCGCCCCGAGGTCATCGGCACGATCCCCGGCCCGGAAGTCCCGCATGACCGCGGATTCGCCTTCAGCATAGCCGCGCAGGAAATCGCATCCCGACAGCGAAGCCAGGGACAGACCGATCGCGAGCACGCGTACAAGGGGCATCGTAGTCAACGTCCGACAGTGCGCGCCAGGGAATCCGGACCGCGCCGCGCTGATGGTAGCCGACGATCCGTGCTGTCTCAAGCCAGCCGCTGCAGCCAGCCGCTGCAGCCAGGCCACTGCCCAGGTGGCGCCGCGACAAACTGCCGAGGCAGCTTTACCCGGCGGGCGCCGTTACCATCACCACGTGCGCCTGCATCGGCACAGCCAGTGGACCCGCGCCGTAAGCCTTCAGGAGTGCCTGTTCGCAGTGGTCGGTTGCCCGGCCGAGCGCATCCGGCCCGCGCCGCTCAAGGTCGGCGCGCAACGGCGTGCCCTGGCAGAATGCGACCGCCGGGATGCGGGCGGCGCTGGCGCGGCTGGTTGCCGCGACGGTTTCAAAGACCGGGGATGACTGGAAGCCGCCCAGGCGCAGGTCCTGCTCGATGGCGGCCTGGCTGTGGTAGCCATGCGGAACGCGGGCCATGAACTCGGGCGGTGAGTCGGGAAACAGCGTGGCGAGCGCCGCGGTGACATCGCGGGCAAATGCGTTGAACTCCAGCTGGTCCCAGACATTGAAGATCAGCGTGCCGCCCGGCACCAGCACGCGGCGGGCTTCGGCGAAGGCGCGGCCCTTGTCGGGGAAGAACATCACGCCAAACTGGCAGGCGACCATGTCGAAGCTGCCATCAGCGAACGGCAGCGCCATGGCGTCGGCCTCGCGCCAGTGCACCGGACGGCTGGTGCCGGCCTGCTCCGCCCGCGCCAGCATCGGCGCGTTGAGGTCGGTGGCAACGATCAGGGTATCGGCCGGCAGCCGCCCGGCGATTTCCCGGGTCAGCACGCCGGTGCCGGCGGCCAGTTCCAGCACCCGGCGCGGCTGCAGCGCGGCGATGCGGGCAGCCATGTCGGCAGCGTATGGCGCAAAGATCATCGGCACCATCAGGGCCTCATAGACTTCCGGAATCGCGCCCGCGAAGACTTTGTCCGAGTGTTGCAAGTCCATGAAACCCCCTGCCCTGGCGTGGAAGATGCCGGCATCGCCTGACTGGGTGTAGGACACATTGGAGCGAAAGTAAACCGTGGCGGCCATTCCTAATCGCGGATGCGCGGCATCCAGCCGCTGCCGCGCGTGCGCGGATCCACCGGCAGCTGGCGCTGCAGCGCGGCCTTGGCCAGCATGTGGGCACTGATCGGCGCGGTCAGGAACAGGAAGGCGGTCACCAGCAGTTCATGCAGGCTGGCATCGCCCCGGAAGCTGAAGTACGCCACCGAGGCCAGCACCACCCCGCCCACGCCCAGCGTGGTCGACTTGGTCGGCCCATGCAGCCGCATGAAGAAGTCCGGCAGCCGGAACAGCCCGATCGCCCCGACCAGCATGAACACGCTGCCCACCAGCAGCAGCGCGCACACAATAAATTCCGCAACAGGATGCAGCATCTGACATTCCCTAGTATTCGATGATGTCGCCGCGCTGCAGGTACTTGGACAGCGCCACGGTGCCGACGAAGCCCATCACCGCGATCAGCAGCGCGGCCTCGAAGAACAGTGCCGAATCCAGGCTGATGCCTAGCACCACGATCAGCGCGATGGCGTTGATATTCAGCGTGTCCAGCGCCACGATGCGGTCCGGCAGGCTGGGTCCGCGCAGCAGCCGCGCCAGGGTCAGCAGGAAGGCCAGGCCCAGGATCACCAGGCAGACCGGTATCACGATGGCAAGCATTGGAAGATCTCCTTGAGCGGGGTTTCATAGCGCGACTTGATCAGCTCGACCAGCGCGGCTTCTTCCTCCAGATCCAGCACGTGCACGAGCAAGGCGCGGCGGTCGTCGCTCAGTTCTGCGCACAGCGTGCCGGGGCTGAGCGAGACGATGCTGATCAGTGCGGTGGTGGCGAGTTCGTGCTCGACATCGAGCGGCACCACGATAAAGGCGGGGCGCAGGCGCGCGGTGGGGCCCAGCACCATGATGGCCACTTCCACGTTGGCTTTCACGATATCGAACAGCACATGGATGCTGAGCCGCAGGATCAGGTCCGGCCGCGACAAGCGGAAGGCGCCCAGCACCAGCCAGCGGTCGGCCAGCCGGCCGATGGCCCAGCCCAGCAGTGCCCCCAGCAGCCAGTGCCCGGGGGCCAGGCTGTTGGTCAGCAGCAGCCACATGATCATCAGGATCAGGCTCAGCCAGGGATGGGGAAGCAGGCGCTGCAGCATGGCCTACCCCGGCTGCCCGGGCAGCACTGCCCGGAGATAGGCGGCGCGGTCCAGCAACTGCGCCGCCGCGTCGGCCACATAGTCGCTGACCGGCCGCGCGCATACCGTCAGCGCGACATTGCCCGCCAGCAGCAGTGCGCAGCAGGCCAGCTTGCGCGCGTCGGGCCGCACGCGCACGCGTGCCGCGCCGGGATGGTCTTCGTCGAGGTATTCATCCCCTTCCGGCACGCGCTCCGCCTCATGCGGCAGCCGCCACAGCAGCCGCGTGCCGGTGCGGGACACGGCAATCAGCAGCAGCAGGCCCGACACCAGCACCGCGGACCACAGCGCAGGCACCCACGGCGGCGGGGTCGCGCGCAGCACCATGGCCTTGCCGAGGAAGCCCGACAGCGGCGGCAGCCCCACCGCTGCCACCACGCCCACCAGGTACAGCAGCCCGGCCAGCCGCGAGGCACTGACCGGGGCCCCGTCCTCGCGCCCAGGCTCCGGCTCCAGCGCGTCGGCCAGCAGGAACAGCGCGGCGGTGCACAGCGTGGTGCTGAGCAGGTAGAACATCGCCGCGGCCCAGCCGGCTTGCGTCTGCATCGATACGCAGGCGGCCAGCAATCCGACCGATGCCACCACCAGGTAGCTGGTCATCGCGCGCAGCGTGCCGGCGGCGACCGCGCCCAGTGCGCCGACCGCCAGCGTGACCAGCGCCAGCACGAACACCCAGTCATGCAGGAACGGCCCCAGCAGCCCCTGCGGGCCGCCGAAGATCAGCGCATCGCAACGCAGCATCGCGTAGATGCCGACCTTGGTCATGATGGCAAACAGCGCCGCGACCGGGCCGGTGGCGCTGGCGTAGGCGCGCGGCAGCCAGAAATACAGCGGAAACAACGCCGCCTTCAGCGCAAAGACCAGCATCAGCATGGCGCCGGCGGCCACCGCCAGCGGCAGGTCCTGGGCCGGCAGGCCGGCCAGGCGCAGGCCCAGGTGCGCCATGTTCAGCGTGCCCGACAGCCCGTACAGCACGCCGACCGCCACCAGGAAGAACGACGACGCCACCAGGTTCAGGATCACGTAGTGCAGCCCGGCGCCGACCCGCGCCCGCCCTGCCCCATGCACCAGCAGGGCATAGGACGCGATCAGCAGGATCTCGAAGAAGACGAACAGGTTGAACAGGTCGCCCGCCAGGAAGGCGCCGTTCAGGCCCATCACCTGGAACTGGAACAGCGCATGGAAATGCCGGCCCTGCCGGGCCGTGCCCTCTCCCGCCGCCGCCAGCGCTGCCACGGCCAGCACCACGGTCAGGGCTAGCATCATCGCGCCGGTGCGGTCCAGTTGCAGCACGATGCCGAACGGGGCGGACCAGTTGCCCACCGCATAGACCGCAATCTCGCCGCCAGCCGCCTGGCGCAGCAGGTGCACCGCCACTGGTGCCAGCATCAGCGTGGCCACGGCGCAGACGATGCGCTGCGCGCGCAGCCGCTGGGCCGGCATCGCGGTCAGCAGCGCACCGGCAAACATGGGGATCAGGATGGGCAGCAGCACGGCGTGGTTCATGGCCGCGGCCCCTGCTTACCGCCATCGGCGGCGCGCCCCTCGGGCTGGCCGGCGGCGTCGACGTGGTCGCTGCCGGTAAGCCCCAGCGAGCGCAGCGCCAGCACCACCGCGAACGCCGTCATGCCGAACGCGATCACGATCGCGGTCAGCACCAGCGCCTGGGGCAGCGGATCGGCATAGCTGGCGCCCGCCACGATCACCGGCGGCCGCCCGATCGACAGGCGGCCCATGCCCAGCAGGAACAGGCTGACCGCATACGACAGCAGCGTCAGCCCCAGCACCACGGTGAAGACGCGCTCGCGCAGCAGCAGGTAGATGCCGCCCGCGGCCAGGATGCCGACGGTGATGGCGTAGAGCGCGGCCATCAGGCGTCCTCCGCGGCCTGTGCCGGCGGCAGGTTGCGCACGCCCAGGTGCGATACGATCACCAGCGTGGTTCCGGTCACGGTGCAGAAGACTCCCAGGTCAAAGAGCATCGCCGTGGCCAGTTCCACCTCGCCGATGCCCGGTATGTGGAAATGCCCGAAGGCGGTGGTCAGGAACGGATAGCCGAAGGCCAGGCTGCCCAGTCCGGTCAGGCCCGCCAGCAGGATGCCCCCGCCGGCAATAGCGCGATAGTCCGGCGCAATGCGCGCTTCGGTCCAGCGCACGCCGCTGGCAACGTACTGCAGCAGCAGCGCCACCGATGTGATCAGCGCCGCGACAAAGCCGCCGCCCGGCAGGTTGTGCCCGCGCAGCAGGATAAAGACCGCCACCAGCAGCGTCAGCGGCAGCATCAGCCGCGCCAGCATGGCCAGCAGCAGCGGATGCGCCTGGCTGCTCCACGGCAGGCCATCGGGCGCTGCCGACGGCGTGTCCAGCCGCATGCCCTTGAGCAGCGCCTGCACCGCCAGCCCTGCGATCAGCAGCACGCAGATCTCGCCCATGGTGTCGAAGCCCCGGAAATCCACCAGCAGCACGTTGACCACGTTGTGCCCGCCGCCGCCGGGCACGGACTGGTCGATGTAGAAGGCAGACACCGGGTCATAAGGCCGTGTCATCACCGCGTAGGCCGCCACTGCCAGCAAAGTGCCGCCGCCGAGCGCCAGCACCGCATCCCGCCCGCGGCGCGCAGCCCCGGCGTGCTCCGGCGTGTCGCGCGGCAGGTAGAACAGCGCCAGCACCAGCAGCAGGATCGTCACCACCTCAACCGAGATCTGCGTCAGCGCCAGGTCCGGCGCGGAGAACCGCAGGAACGCCATCGACACCATCAACCCGCAGCCGCCCAGCAGCACCAGCGCGAGCAGCCGCTGGCGGTGCGTCACCACCACGCCTACCCCGAACAGCCCGAGCAGCGCCAGCGTGGCGGCCCCGATCAGGTCGATGGCGCCCGCCGGCACGCTGCCGCCGAGCCATTCCAGGTCGGCCAGGAAGTATGCCGGCACGGCCAGCAGCGCCAGCAGCATCCAGGCGACATAGGTCTGCAGCGAGCCGTTCTCGAGCCAGCGCGTGACGGCCGCGGCAACGCGTTCCAGCGCATGCATGCCATGCTCGAACGACTGGCGCGCGCTCAGGTGGTCGATCGCCTGCTGCAGGCGCCGCAGCGCGTCGCGGCGCAGGAAGAACAGCGCCGCGCCGCCGGCCATCGACACCAGGCTCATCAGCAGCGGCAGGTTGACCCCGTGCCACAGGTTCAGGCTGTACTCCGGCAGGGGCGCGCGCAGCGTGGCCAGCGAAGCCGCCGCCAGCAGGTCGCCCACGGTATAGGCCGGCACCAGCCCGACCACCAGGCAGATCACCACCAGGAACTCCACCGGCACCTTCATGAAGCGCGGCGGCTCGTGCGGCGGGTAGTTGGGCACGTCGGGCTGCCGGGCGCCGAAGAACACCCCGTAGATAAAGCGCAGCGAATAGGCCATCGTCAGCGCCCCCGCCAGCGTCGCCGCGGTCGGGATCACCCAGTTGAAGTCGCCCAGCAGGCCCTGCGCCAGGGTCTCGCCGAAGAACATTTCCTTGCTGAGGAAGCCGTTGAACAACGGCACCCCCGCCATCGACAGCGATGCCACGATGGCCAGCACCGCGGTGTGCGGCATGTAGCGCGCCAGCCCGTGCAGGCGGTCCAGGTCGCGCGTGCCGGTTTCATGGTCGATGATGCCTGCCGCCATGAACAGCGACGCCTTGAACACCGCGTGGTTGATGATATGGAAGATGGCCGCCACCGTGCTGAGCTGGGTATCGAGCCCGAACAGCAGCGTGATCAGGCCCAGGTGGCTGATGGTGGAATAAGCCAGCAGCCCTTTCAGGTCCCGCTGCAGCAGCGCCAGGCCGGCGCCCACGATGAGCGTGGCCAGCCCGGTCATGCTGACCAGGTAGAACCAGCCGTTGGTGCCGTCCAGCACCGGATAGAGCCGCGCCAGCAGGAACACGCCGGCCTTGACCATGGTGGCCGAGTGCAGGTAGGCCGAGACCGGCGTGGGCGCGGCCATGGCATGCGGCAGCCAGAAGCTGAACGGGAACTGCGCTGACTTGGTGAAGACCGCCAGCAGGACCAGCACCAGCATCGGCAGGTACAGCGGGTCGTGCTGCACCTTGCCGGCCTGCGCCAGCACCACGGACAGCTCGAAGCTGCCGCAGATATGGCCCAGCAGCAGCACCCCGGCCAGCAGCGCCAGCCCGCCGCCGCCCGTGACCGCCAGCGCCATGCGCGCGCCCTGGCGCGCATCGGTGCGCCATGACCAGAAGCCGATCAGCAGGAACGACAGGATGCTGGTCAGCTCCCAGAACACCACCAGCAGCAGCAGGTTGCCTGCCAGCACCACGCCCAGCATGGCCGCCATGAACAGCAGCAGCAGGCAGAAGAAGCGCACCGCGGATTCATTGCGCGCGAGGTAGTAGCGCGCGTACAGGATCACCAGCAGGCCCACGCCGAGCACCAGCAGCGCAAACAGGTACGACAGGCCGTCCAGCCGCAGCGACAGGTCCAGCCCGAGCTGCGGCAGCCACGCCACGCGCCAGCCCAGCGCATGCCCCGGCTGCTCGAAGACCGCGCCGCGCAGGCTCAGCAGCAGCACCAGCGCGGCCAGCGGCAAGCCGATGACGACAGGCGCCAGCATGCGCGCGGCGCGCATGCCGATCAACCACGTCAGCGCCGCGGCCAGCAGGGGCAGCGCGATCAGCAGCACCAGCGCCATGCGCCCCCCTCAGCCGTTGCCCGGGGGCACGGCCGGCGCGTGCCGGCCGCCGACGCGCCGGGCGGCAAGCCGGGCCGATGGTAATTGTCTTGCAAATGGGGCGGTGGTCATGGGCCAAGTCCTCTATGCGGGCATTCGTGCCCCCTACTTTCCGGATTCTGCCGGCATTGCGCAAGTCATGCTTGCCTTATTGCGCGGCGCACGAAAAAATTCATCGCTTTGCAAAAAGAATCTGAATGCGCGCGACGATGGCGCATGCTGCGCAGCAGCGACGGCGCGTAGTACCCTTCGACAACGCATGGCTGACAGGACAACAATGAAGCGGCCTTTGTTCCTTGCGATGGCAGTGATACTGGCGTTTGCCGCGGCCGTGTTGCCGATTGCGGCCAGCATGCGCGTGGCCGAAGAGGAGGTCGCACGGCGCGAGGTGGCGGAACTGCAGATGCTTGCCAATGCTGCCGTCGCCCGCATGGGGATGGTCATGGCAGACGCCACCGGCGCGCTGCATGAAATGGAAGACCTGCCCGACGCGCCTTGCTCAGACGGCAACCTGGCCAGCCTGAGGCGAATCACCTTCACCTTCCACCACCTGCGCGATGCCGGGCGCTATGCCGGCAATTACCGCTTGTGCTCGGCACTGCTGGGCGACGTCTTCCGGCGGCATATGACATTGCCAGAGCCAGACTGGCGCGACACCCAGGGCTTTGAATACTGGTTCGACCTCGACAACCCGTTTGGCGCGCCCGGCCCCGCCATGCTGGTAGGGCGCCACGGCCACTACGTATCGATCGACCCCAAGTCATTCGTCGACATCGTTGAGCTCGATGGCCGGCACATCGGTGCAGTCAATACCGCCACGGGCGTCTTCATCGCCACCACCACCGGCTCCGACGTGGCGCAGATGGAGCGGGAATACCGGCGCAACGCCAACGGCGCCGACGAACTCGACAATCCCGGCAGTTCCGTGCGCCGTTCCACCCGGATTCCGTTCGCGGCCGTGGTTCTGGCGCCGCCCACCGCGCTGCTGGCCACCTGGCCAATGCTGGTAGGCTCCTTCGTCGTGGCCGGGCTGGCGATCGGCGTGCTGCTGGCCGCGCTGGTATTTCGCGCCATGTCGCGCCGCGTGACCATGGAGGGCGCGCTGCGCAATGCCGTGCGCCGCCGCCGGCTGGAGGTGCATTACCAGCCGATCGTCGCGCTGCACGACGGCCGCTGCGTGGGCGCGGAGGCACTGCTGCGCTGGAAGCGCGACGGCCAGCCGGTGCCGCCCGACCTGCTGATCACGCTGGCCGAGCAGGCCGGGCTGATGCCGCAGATCACCGACCTCGTGCTCGACCGCACCATCGCCGAACTGGGTCCGCTGCTGCGCGCCAGGCCCGGCTTCTATGTGTCAATCAATGTTTGCGCGGATGACGTCAGTTCGCCGCGTTTTCTCGACGTACTTACCGCGCGCCTGAGGGGCACCGGGATCGCGCCCCGGCAGATCCGCATCGAGATCACCGAACGCAGCTTCCTGCACGCCGAGACCGCGCTCGAAGTGATCCAGGCCTTCCGCGATGCCGGGCACCCGATCTACATCGACGACTTCGGCACCGGCTACTCCAGCCTGTCTTACCTGCAGGTATTCAAGGTCGATGTGCTGAAAATCGACAAGTCGTTCATCGACACCATCGGCCGCGAGGCGGCTTCCAGCTCGGTGGCGCCGCACATCATCGCCATGGCCGAGGCGCTGGGCTTCGAGGTCGTGGCCGAGGGCATCGAGCATGAGGAGCAGGCGCGCTTCCTGCGCGAGCGCGGTGCGCAGTTCGGCCAGGGGTGGCTGTTTTCACGCGCCTTGCCGGCAGACGGCCTTCAGGCGTACCTGGCATCCCCGGCGCGTCCCTGAGTTGTGACGCGCCGCGAGACACTAGGCACTTGCCTGGATATTGCGGGCCTTGATCAGCGCGGCCCAGCGGACCTGCTCCGCCGCGATCAGCCGGTCGAAGGCCGGCGCGTCTAGCGCCAGGATCTCCGCATCGAGTCCGGCCAGCTTGGTGCGCACGTCGGCCGTTCCCATGGCCTGCTGCAGCACCCCGCTCAGGTAGGCGATCACCTTGTCCGGGGTGCGCGCCGGCGCCGCCAGGCCATACCAGGAGCGCACCAGCACGCCGGGGTAGCCGGCCTCGGCAATGGTTGGCACCTCGGGCAGCGACTGGGTGCGCTGCCCGGCGTTGGCGGCCAGCGCGCGCACGCGCCCGGCCTTGATCAGCGGCAAGGCAATCGACTGCGACAACAGCGCGAAATGCAGCTGCCCCTGGCCCAGGTCCGGAACGGACGGCGGCTGCCCCTTGTAGCCGATATTGACGGCCTTGATGCCGGTGGCCTCGAAGAACAGCTCCTGCCCCAGGTGGATGGAGCTGCCGGTGCCGGGATTGGGCACGTTGATGCGGCCGGGCCGTTCGCGGGCCCAGGCGACAAACTCCGCCAGCGTCCTGGCAGGCACCGAGTCCGCCACCACGAATATGGCCGGCACCGCGGCCACGGCGCCGATGGCACGGAAGTCCCTGACCCGGATCGATGTCTGCGGATACAGGCTCTCGCTCACCGACAGTACCGGCGTGGCCGCCAGCAAGGTGTAGCCGTCCGGCTCGGCCCGCGACACGGCCTCAACGCCGATCTTGCCATCGGCGCCTGGCCGGTTTTCCACCAGGATGCGCTGCGGCATGGCCAGCGACATGCGGTCCGTGGCGGTGCGGATGGTGATATCGACCACGCCGCCGGCCGGATATGGCACCACGGCGTGCACCACGCGGCCCGGGTAGCCAGCCGGCGGGGGCGGCGCGGACGCGCGCGCCGCGGCTGGCAGCCATGCCGGCACGGACAGTCCCAGTGCCGCCTGCATTGTCGAAATGGTGAATTGTCTGCGGTTCATGCGGGTCTCCATGCGTGTCACGGTCTTTGCCGTTTGAGGGTCTGCGGGACGTCAGGCGCTGCGGGCCTCCAGGTAAGGCCGCAGCGCCGCCAGTGCCTCGCGCGTCTGCTGCACCAGGCGGTGCATCACGGTTGCCACCGGTTCGACCTGGCGGACCCAGGCCACGCTCTGGCCGGCTGCTTCGTACATCAGCGGCGCCACGGCATGCTGTTCAACGGCTGCCAGCAGCCGCCCGGTGAGCGCCTGCTGGTATGGCATCTCCAGCGGGGCAGGCGCGCCCGGTTCCTCCCACGCGTCCGAGAAGGCGCTGCGCACCACGCGGCAAGGCTTGCCGCTATGTGCGCGCGTGATGACGGTGTCTTCGCTGCCGGCGGCGATCAGCTTGTCGGCCAGCGGGCCGGCCAGCTGTTGCTCGCTGGTGCCCAGCCACAGCGTGCCCAGCCATGCGCCTTGCGCACCCATTGCCAGCGCCGCGGCAATCTGCGCTCCGGTGCCGACCCCGCCGGCGGCCAGCACCGGCCGCCCCTGCGCCGCGGCAATGATCTGCGGCACCAGGGTGAAGGTGCCGATCGGGCCGGTATGGCCCCCGGCGTCATAGCCCTGTGCCACCAGGATATCGACGCCGGCCTCGATGGCCTTGTGCGCATGCCGCGCCGAGCCGACCAGCGCCATAGTGGTCCTGCCGGCCTTGCGCACGCGCGCCAGCGTGCCGGCCGGCGTCCCCACGCCGGCGGCAAAGACTTCGATGTCGCTCTGCGCCACGGCCTCGACCTGCTCTTCGAAGAGCGCCTGCGAGCGGACATACTGCGAGAAGAAGTTGCCCTGCGTGGCTGGCGGCACCGCGAAGCGCGTAAACAGGGTGTCGATGAATGCCTTGTGCCCTTCGGGCACCGCCGCGGCGACGGTGTCCGCATCCACCGCGCCCGGCAAGGCGGTGGGCAACAGCAGGTCCACGCCGACCGGGCGATCCGGGCACAGGCGGCGCAGGTCGCGCAGCTTGCCGGCCAGTTCGTCGGGGCCGTCGCGCGCGGCCGCGTAGACGCCAAGCCCGCCCGCATTGGAGATGGCGGCGGCCACTTCGATGCTGTGTGCCAGCCCATACACGGGCCAGCGGATGCCCAGCCGCCGGCACAGGGGATTGGTGAGCGGATCATGGCCGGCGTCCTGCTGCCGCGCTTGCTCAGGCGTGTGCGTCATCATGCGGCTCCGAACAGGTCGGGTGCCAGGTCCAGGCACGGGTGGCATGGCATTGCCGCCGCGGTCTTCATCAGGTAGCGCCCGATCAGGTTCTTGTGCACCTCGCTGGTCCCCTCGCCGATCTGGTTCATCTTGGCGTCGCGCATGAAGCGCTCCAGCGGATAGGCCTTCAGGTAGCCGTTGCCGCCGAGCAATTGCAGGCAGTCCACCACCACCTTCATGCACAGGTCAGTGCTGTGCATCTTGGCGATCGAGGCATGGATCGAGGTATCGGGATCCTGCCGGTCGTAGCGCTGCGCGCAGGCATAGACCAGGCAGCGGGCGGCCTCGATGCGTGCGCCCATGTCCGCCAGCATCCACTGGATGCCCTGGTGCTCTCCCTCCGTGCGCCCGAATACCTGCCGCACATCCGCGTACTGGGCCGCGATCTGCAGCGCCCCGCTCATGCGGCCCAGCGCGATGGCGGCGTGCCCGATGCGCGCCCGCACCAGCGTATCCTGCGCCAGCGCCATCCCCTGCCCTTCTTCGCCCAGGCGGTTCCCGACCGGCACGGCTACCTCATCGAAATACACCTCGGCGATCGGCACACCGTTCCAGCCCATCTTGGGGATGGTCGGCGACACCGAGATCCCGGCGCTGGCGCGCGGCACCAGGAAGGCGCTCAGCCCCTTGCTGCCGGCCGGGCCGTCCGCCAGGCGCGCCACCACCACGTACATGTCGGCCACGCCCGCGCGGGTGATGAACTTCTTGGTGCCGTTCAGTACATAGTGGCCGCCATCGCGTCGGACCGTGGCCTGCAGCCCGGCCAGGTCCGACCCGGCACCCGGCTCGGTCAGCGCAAAGGCCGCCTGCAACTCGCCCGATGCCAGTTTCGGTACCATGGCACTGCACAGCGCATCCGAGCCACCGGCGACGATCGGCCGCGACGACAGGTCCGTGCCGGTGACCAGCGACGCGGCCGTGCTGCATGCCCGCGCCAGTTCCTCGATGATGCGCACGCGCAGCAGCATCGAAGCCCCGGTGCCGCCCAGGCTGCGCGGAAAGGCGGTGGCGATGACGCCCTCGGCCGCCAGCAGCCGGAACGTGTCCCAGGCAAAAACGTCCTCGCGCCCGACCTGCTCGGCCTGCGGCCCGATCTGCTCCCGGACCAGGGCCTGGACCCGCGCCAGCATGTCGGCTTCCGGGGCTTCCAGTGAGATGAGCGGATGATGTTCGGCGTGGATTGGCATGCTGCATGTCTCCTTTTGGTCTGGCCATCGGGCACGGCCATGGCGTAGAGGGGACGATAGACGCCTCCGATGGCATCGATCAATGTCTACAATGCATAGCAGAATTCCACTAACAGCAAATCCAGGCTGACCTCGAAAACGCTGCAACATGCAAGACGAACTTACCCTGAAGGCACTTGGCATCTTTGTGGAGGTGGCCCGCACCGGCAGCGTCACCAGCGCCGCGGCACGGCTGGGGCTGGCGCAGTCGGTGGTCAGCCGGCAAGTCGCGGCGCTGGAGCGCCTGATCGGTGGGGCCCTCTTTTATCGCAACGGGCGCGGCGTGGCGCTGACTTCGCTCGCCGGCCAGTTGCTGGCGCAGGCCGTGCCGCTGCTGGACGGCGCGACCGAGCTGCTGGACACCGCGCGCGGCCACGCCGGCCATGTCAGCGGCGTGGTCACCATCGGCCTGGTGCCAGCGGTGTCGCCGGCGCTGTCCAGTGCACTGCTGGCCGAGATCGGCACGCGCTATCCCGGTGTGCGTCTGCGCATCGTGGAGGGATATAGCGGCGATATCGAAACGCGCCTGTCGCAGGGCGAGATCGATCTCGGCGTGGTCAACCGCTACCGCGCCGCCGGGCGCAACAGCTACCGGCGCCTGTTCGAGACCCCGCTGATGCTGGTCGGGCACCGCGAGCGGCTGGCCGAACGGTGCCGCGAGCTGGGCATCGGGCCAGGTCCGCTGGCCACGCGGCAGCTGGCGCGTTTCCCACTGGTGCTGCCGGTGCCGCCCAATGCCATCCGCACGCTCCTCGACGACCTCGCCACGCGGCAGAAATTCAGCCTGGCGGTGGTGATGGAGGCCGGCTCCTCCGCCGTGATCAAGCGGATCATGGCCGATCACATGGCCTTCAGCGTGCTGCCTTACCACGCCGTGGCGGAAGAACTGGCCAGCGGCCTGATGGATGCCCTGCCGCTGGGCGAGCGCGCCATGCGCCAGTCGGTGGTGCTGGCGGCCAGCAGCCTGCGTCCGTTCACGCAGGCTGCGCGCACGGTGGCGCAGTGCATCCCGGAGCTTGCCGAACGCTTCCTCGCCGATGGCACCTGGCGGCGATAGTCCCCGCGTGCGGGCCGGTTGTAAGATGGCTGTTCCAGGGCCTGTTCACATATAAAACGTTTTATATGTGAACAGGCCCTGGCTTATCGCCATCACGCCTGCGCGCGCCGATACCGGCACGCGCGGCCATCTTCAGGAGACGCCCGTCCAATGAGCGAAGCGCTTTGTCTTGCCAGCGCCGCCGAACTGCAGCAGCGCATCCGGCGCAAGGAAATCTCGCCGGTGGAACTGACCGCTGCGGTGCTGGCGCGCGCCGAGCGGCTGCAGCCGGTGCTGAACTGCTTTATCACGCTGTGCGCGGACGAGGCCATGGCCGCGGCGCGCGCGGCGGAAGCGGCAGTGATGTCCGGCCGGCCGCTGCCTCCGCTGCACGGCATTCCGTTCACCGCCAAGGACATCGTCAACACGCGCGGCGTGCGCACTACCTTTGGCGCCGTGCCGATGCGCGACTACGTGCCGGCCGACGACGCCGTGGCGGTGGCGCGGTTGCGCGCGCAGGGCGCGATCCTGGTCGGCAAGACCACCACGCCGGAATTCGGCTCCAAATGCCTGACCGATTCGCCGCTGTTCGGGCGCACCCGCAATGCCTGGCACGCCGAGCGCACCAGTGGCGGCTCCAGCGGCGGCGCCGCGGTGGCAGTGGCCAGCGGCATCGCGCCGCTGGCGGTGGCGACCGATGGCGGCGGCTCCACGCGCATTCCCGCCGCCTGCAATGGCGTGGTGGGCATCAAGCAGAGCCAGGGGGTGATTCCGCACAGCCAGGCGCAGGACCTGTTCGGCAACCAGACCTACGTGACGCCGACCACGCGCACGGTGGCCGACACCGGCCTGATGCTGCAGGCCATGGCCGGCGAGCATGCGTGCGACCCGTGGTCGATCGGCGTGCCCGCCGCCGACTACGTGGCCGCAGCGCAACCGCAGGGCGACCTGCGTGGCCGGCGCATCCTGTATTGCCTGGCGCCGCCGGGCCGTCCGCTGTCGGCGGACGTGGCACGCGCATTCGAGGCCAGCCTGGACAAACTGCGCGCGCTGGGCGCCGAACTGGAGCCCTTCGGCGGAGAAGGGTTCGACGTCGAGCCCGTCTGGCGTGCCATCAACCACACGGTGTGGCGCACGCGCTTTGCGCCGATCGTGGCGCAGCATCGCGATGCCTTGAGCCCGACCTTCGTGCGCCAGGTGGAATCCGCCGCCGCATTCACCGCAGTGGAATACCAGCAGGCGATGTTCGAGCGCTCGCAACTGTTCCTGCGCGTGCAGGCGCTGCTGGGACGCGCCGACCTGCTCGCCATGCCCACCATCACACGCACCGCGCTGCCGCTGGAGCAAGACCTGTTCGGCCAGATCGAAATCGACGGCCAGGACTATCCCGATGTGCGCGCGAACTGGTTCCCGTGGACCATGCCGTTCAACATGACCGGGCATCCGGCCATCAGCCTGCCCTGCGGCTTTGGCGGCGACGGGCTGCCGATCGGGCTGCAGCTGGTCGGGCGCTTCCGCGGCGACGCGCCGCTGCTGCGTGCGGCGGCCTTGTATGAATCGATCCATGACCTCACGGGCCAGTGGCCCACCCTGCCCTGACACCCTCTCAACATCGTTCCCTGACTGCCATGACTGATCAAGTCCGATTGACGCGCCGGCTGCTGGCCATGACCGCCGTCGCTGCCGCCACCTTCGCCATGACCGCTCCGGTTAGCGCGGCCGATGCCGAGCCGATGCATATCATCGTCGGCTACGCCCCCGGCGGCGCCGCCGACAGCCTGGCGCGCCTGTATGCCGAGCAGCTGCGCCAGGACGGCCACGGCACGGTGGTGGTCGAAAACCGCCCCGGCGCGTCGGCGCGCCTTGCGCTCGACTACGTCAAGCGTGCCAGGCCCGATGGCAAGACCGTGTTCATTGGCCCCTCGCCCCTGTTCACGATCTTTCCGCTGACCTACAAGAAGCTGTCTTACGACGCCGACAAGGACCTTGTGCCCGCGGCGGTGCTGACCGATGTGCCGACCGCGGTCGCGACCGGCGTGCAGCAGCCTTACCAGAACATGAAGGAATACGTGAGCTGGGCCAGGCGCAACCCGGGCGGCGCCAGCCTGGGCCTGGCCACCATCGGCAGCGCCGGCCACCTGGGCACGGTAGCGCTGGGCAAGGCCGAAGGCATCGCCATCACGCCCGCGGCGTATCGCGGCGCGTCGCCGATGCTGGTGGATGTGGTCAGCGGCAATGTGTCGATCGGCTGGGATGCCGTGGCCAGCATGATGCCGCTGTACAAGGGCGGCAAGCTGCGCTTCCTTGGGGTGAGCGGCACGCGCCGCGCCAAGGCGCTGCCCGAAGTGCCCACCATGAAGGAACAGGGCTTCAGCCAGTATGACCACGCCACCAGCTGGTACGGCGTGTTCGTGCCCGCTGGCACGCAGCCTGACGTGGTGGCGCAGGTGGAAAAGATGTTCCTCGCCGCCTCGGCCAACGCCGCCACTGCGGCCAAGCTGGAAGCGCTGGGCCTGGAAGTGGTGGCCCGCCCCGGCCAGGAGGGCCGCCGCCGCATCCAGCTGGAACGCGCCGCCTGGAAGCCGATCGTGGAGGCGACCGGCTTCCAGGCCGAGGACTGAGGCTCCTCCCGGCCCAGCCCTCAGGGCTTGGGCCGCACCGCGTCAGCGGTCCCCTGGATGAAGGCCTTGATCTTCTCGACATCGTCCGGCGTCAGCTTGCCGGTGAAGTCCGGCATGCCGCGCGCCATCGCCGGCCCCTTGAAGACCACCTTGTCCAGGTTCTCGATATAGGCGGCATCGATATAGCCCAGGTTGGGGATATTGCCGCCGCGGTCCACGCCGGGAACGCCGTGGCACAGGACGCAGTTGCTGACGTACAGGCCGGTGCCCGCCTTGACCTGCGCCGGGTCATATTTCACGCCCTGCAGCAGCTTGGCGGTGCGGTACTCGGCAAAGGCCGGCAGCGGTGCCTTGCCGCCGAGGGCGAAGGTGTAGACCGTGCCCGGCCCCTGCCGGTTGGTGGCGCGCTGGGCCTGTCCGTAGACCCCGCCCCAACCCACTGCCACCGACACATACTGCGTGCCGTTCAACTCGAAGCTGACCGGCGCCGCCACCACGCCCGTGCCGGTGGGCGACTCCCACAGCTTGTCGCCGCTGCGCGCGTCATAGGCGACAAAGCGGCCGTCGGCGGTGCCCTGGAACACCAGGCTGCCGGCCGTGGTCAGCGTGCCGCCGTTCCACGGCGACACATGTTCCTGCGTCCACGCGGCCTTCTGCTGCACCGGGTCCCAGGCAATCAGCCGGCCGAAGGGCTTGCCCTTGGGCGGCTCGGCGTTCAGGAACTTGGCGGTGTTCCAGCCCACGTTGCCATGCGGCGTGCCGGGCTTGCCTTCATTGAAGTTCCAGGCCTTGTCGTCCATCAGGTTGATCGGCACGTTCTGCGCCGGCAGGTAGACCAGCCCGGTCTGCGGGTTGAACGACATCGGATGCCAGTTGTGCGCGCCGTACGGACCGGGGACCGAGTCATAAGGCTTGTCGGTCGCGCGTGCCTCGGGCCGCTCGATGGGGCGGCCATTGGCGTCATAGCCGGTGGCCCAGTTCACGTCGACGAAGTTCTTTGCCGAGATGAACTTGCCGTTGGTGCGGTCGATGACGAAGAAGAAGCCGTTCTTGGGCGCGTGCAGGATGACCTTGCGCATCTGGCCATCGAGCTTCAGGTCGGCCAGGATCATCGGCTGGGTCGAGGTGTAGTCCCAGTTGTCGCCCGGGGTCTCCTGGTAGTGCCAGACATATTTGCCGGTGTCGGGATCGAGCGCGACGATCGACGCCAGGTAGAGGTTGTCGCCCCCGGCCGGGCTGCGCTTGCTGTGCGACCACGGCGCGCCGTTGCCGGTGCCCACGTACATCAGGTTCAGCTCGGGGTCGAAGGCCAGCGTGTCCCAGGCCGTGCCGCCGCCGCCCGCCTCCCAATATTTGCCGCTGGGGTCCCAGGTCTTGGCCGCCGCAGCCATCGACTCATCCTCGAACGGCTTGGAAGGGTCGCCCGGCACCGTGAACCAGCGCCACTTCTGCTCGCCGCTGCCGGCGTCATAGGCGGTGATGTAGCCGCGCACGCCATACTCGGCGCCGCCGTTGCCGATGATGACCTTGCCCTTGAACACGCGTGGCGCGCCGGTGATGGTGTACGAGTACTTGCGGTCGATGATGGTGTCCTTCTCCCACAGCTTGCGGCCGCTCGCCGCATCCAGCGCGATCAGCCGGCCATCGTAGGCAGCCACGAACACCTTGCCCTGGTACAGCGCCACGCCGCGGTTGACCACGTCGCAGCAGCCGCGATAGCCGAGCGAACGGTCCACCTTGGGATCGAAGGTCCAGAGCCGCTTGCCGGTGCGCGCATCGACCGCATGCACCACACTCCATGACGCGGTGACGTACATCACGCCGTCCACCACCAGCGGGGTTGCCTCCACGCCGCGGGTCGACTCCAGGTTGTAGGTCCACACCAGTCCCAGGTCGCGCACGTTGGCCGCATCGATCTGCCTGAGCCGGCTGAAGCGGGTCTCGGCATAGTCCAGGCCGTGGCTGGGCCAGTCGCGGGCAGTGCTGGCGTTGGCACTGATAAAGGCGCCGTCAACCTTGGCCGCGGCATTGCGCGGCGCCGCGGCGCCGGCGGGCAAGACCTGCATCACCAGCGCCAGGGCCACTGCCAGGAAGCCTGTGGCGCGCCTCATGGCGCGGTGGGTGTGCATTGCAACATCGGGGGCAACGGGGTCCGTCGCCTGCGTCAACGCATGGCTCATATCGTCTCCTGTAGGGCATTCTTGTTGGAATTCGGGACTGCAGGATTACGGAACTGCGCGATGCCGGGCGGTGGCCGGGGCCTATAGATAATCGGTGAGCAATTCGATTATGGGTACAGGGATTACCCGCAGAAAGTCGTGCAGCCGGCGCAAGGCGGCTGGCGTCCCGAGCCTGCCGAGCGATATGTGTCGGATATTGCTGATGAAGAAATGAATATTGGACGGTGCAGGCGCCGGTGGCTTAGCCTTGGCGCCAAGGCAGGCAACCAGCCCGCATCGCCGTATCCGGAGACATCACCATGAGCAACTTCCTTCTCTACGAGCAGCAGGATCATATCGTCACGCTGACGATGAACGAGCCCGAGCGCCGCAACCCGCTGACCGGCAATACCGCCGTGGCGGAGTTCCTGGCCGCGATCGACCGCATCCACGGCGACCGCAGCGTGCGCGCGGTGGTCATTACCGGCGCGGGCACGGCGTTCTCGTCTGGCGGCAATATCAAGGACATGGAACGCCAGGCCTCCGGCGCAGTGCCGGGCATGGAAATCCGGCAGGACTACCGCTGCGGCATCCAGCGGCTGCCGCTGGCGCTGTTCAACCTGGAAGTGCCGGTCATCGCCGCGGTCAATGGCGCGGCCATGGGCGCGGGGCTGGACCTGGCGTGCATGTGCGACATCCGCATTGCCTCGGAGCGGGCGCAGTTTGCCGAGTCCTTCGTCAAGCTCGGCATCATCCCCGGCGACGGCGGCGCGTGGCTGCTGCCGCGCGTGATCGGCCTGTCGCGGGCGGCGGAAATGACCTTCACCGGCCAGCCGATCGATGCCAGGCTGGCGCTGGAATGGAGCCTGGTGTCGCGCGTGGTCGCGCCCGAGGCGCTGCTGCCCACGGCCTATGAACTGGCCGGCCGCATCGCCGCCAACCCGCCGCACGCGGTGCGCCTGGCCAAGCGCCTGATGCGCGAGGCCATGCATACCCGCCTGGATACGCTGCTGGAATTGTCCGCCGGCTTCCAGGCGCTTTCGCACCAGACCGCCGACCACCGTGAGGCAGTGCAGGCGTTTCTGGATAAGCGCACCCCGGTGTTTACCGGCAACTGAGGGGCAACTGTGGTTCAGGCGGACTGCGTTTCCGCCGACTTCAGCTGGTTGACCAGCGTCACGTAGTCGCGCATGGCCTGCTCGCGTGCCAGCCCGCGGCGCGCGGCCCAGGCGTCGTACTTGGCGCGGCCGACCATGTCCATCAGGCCCGGCCGCTCGCCGCTGACATCGCCCACGCTGCCCTGCTTGTAGAGCGCGTACAGGTCCAGCAGCGTGTCGTTGCCGGGTGCGTGGCGCAGGGTCTTCGACAAGGCTGCCGCGGCGTCGAAGGCCTGTTCGGCGGGGCTGGGGCCCTGCGCCGTGGGCGCGCCGCCGAAGTGCGCGTCTTCCAGCGCGATCTCGTCCGGGAACCAGCGCCCCTCCAGCAGCCTGCCGTCGCGCAGCGCAAACGCCAGCACGCCTTGCGAGGCCAGCGTGCCGCTGCGCAGCGTGGCCGGCACCACCGCCATGCCGGCATTGAGCACCGGCGCGCCGAACGCGGTAAACGCCGCTCCCGCATCCGCCCACGCGCGCAGCCGCGGCAGCGCACGCTCGCCCCGGTAGACGCCGCTGGCGCGGTTGCTGCCGGGCTGGAACCACGCAAAATCGCCCTTGCCGCGTGCATACAGCGCGGCAAAATCGCCGCGCTCCAGGTCGGCGCGCGCGGCGGCAAGCAGCTCGGTCATCTGCGCCGGGGTCATGCGGGCGTCGTCGCTGGGCATGCCGAGCGAGGTGGGGACGCTGGCCTCGAAGAACTCCAGCACGCTTCTCGCTACCAGTTCGCGGTCGTTGTCGACGCAGACCATGTGGTAGCTGTCTTCCAGCACCAGCATGCGCGCCTGGCCGGCACGCTTGCCGTGCCCGATCTGCTCGACCAGGTAGTTGGCCGAGCGCAGGCTGGTCAGCTCGTCCAGGCGCGCATGGACCACCAGCGTCGGGCAGGCGATGCGCTGCAGCCCCTGGCGCACGAAGCCGCGCAGGCGGTCCACCTCGCGGAGGCAGGCCAGCGGCACCCAGCGGTAGTGGAAGTTCTCGCCGCGCGCGAACTTGGCCTTGACAATCTCGCGCAGCTGCTCGTTCTTGATGCCGTAAGGCTCTTCCTCTTCGACCTTCATGCGGTCCGCCACGCCGGGAACGCGGTAGAGCACGGTGCGCAGCGCGCGGTACCAGGGCGTGGCCCAGCCGTCGATATAGACCGGCGGCGCCAGCGCCACCAGGCGGCCCTTGGTGTGCTGCTCGCGCTTGACCGTTTCCACCGCCAGCAGCGCGCCCATGCACATGCCCATCACGTGCAGCGTGTCATGCTGGTCGACGATCTCGCGGTATTTGACGCGCACCGCCTCCAGCCAGTCTTCGGCGCGCACGCCGCACAGGTCCTCGGGACGCGAGCCGTGGCCGGGCAGCGTCAGCGAATGGGTGACGAAGCCCGCGCGCTTGAGGCGCTTGTGCATCGAGCCCAGGTCATACTGCGTGCCGCCCAGGCCGTGGATCAGGAACACCCCGGGCTCAGCCATGGGCCGGCTCCGGCGTGGCCCGGCGCAGCAAGGCGGCAACCTGCTCCACCTGGCCGTCGGCGCCGCGGATGCCGGCCAGGCGCTCATGGATGCGCACCTTGCCGCTGTCTGGCAGCGTCACCGCGTATTCCTGCACGCTGTCGGGCGCGTCGCCGCGCGCCACGGCCGACCAGTTGGCCTGCACCAGCCCGCGCTCGGCGGCATCGACGCGGTCCAGCCATTCATCGACGCTGTTGACCTGGCGGATGGTGCCGCCCAGCAGTTCGGCAGCGCCTTCGCTCCAGGTGGCGCGGCCGGTGACGGCGTCATATTCGACACTGGCCACGCCCACTGCCTGCAGCGTGCGCGCGTAGCGCAGGCGCCAGGCGCGGGCATCTTCCAGCGCCGAGCGGCGCCCTTCGGACAGTGCGCGGCCAAGCAGCATCACCAGTGCCCAGACGATGACAAAGCCCTGCACCTCGACCACGGCCTCGCCGGGAAAGCCTTCGATGACATTGAACGGACCCGCGCCGCCCGCGGTGCGGTAGATGATCAGCAGGCAGCCGACAAGCGTGGCGACGGCGCCGCCGCGCGGCCCCCACAGCAGCGCCGTGGCCAGCAGGAATGGCATCGGCACATAGGCCAGCGTGGAGGCCAGGCCGCCGAAGCGTTGCGTGGCATTGGCCGAGAACACCACCAGCACCGCCAGCACGAAGATGATGAAGGCGAGTCCGCCGGCGGCGAACTGCTGCATCGGCATGCCGCCCGAGCGGCGCACGCGAAAGCCGCGGAACGCTACCACCACGGGGGCCACCAGCAGCAGCCCCGCGGCCGTGGAGAAGAACCAGGCGCGCCACTCGATCGGCAAATCCAGTCCGGGCCGCTGCCAGCGCCACAACTCGACCGCCAGCGTAGCCCCCAGCGCGGCGCCCGCCAGCGCGCCAGCGATCAGCAGCGTGGCACCGAGCGGGCTTTGCGGATCGCGCCGCCCATAGGTGGCAATCCAGCCCGCCGTGCCCAGGCTGACCACCTCGATCAGCCCGAATGCCGCCGCGCCGGGCAGCGGCAGGCCATGGATCACCGTGCCCCACCCCGCCAGCGCGATGCCGACACCAGCCAGCACCGCCGGCCACGACCAGCGCGCGCACACCAGCAGCGCGGCAAAGGTGACGCCGCTGCCCAGCCACACCGGTACGGCCTCGGTTGCCACCTGCCCGAGCGTGCGCGACACGCACGCCGCCAGCAGCACCAGCACGCCAACCGTTACCGCCAAGCGGATCTGCTGCATCGGATTCCCCTCCCGTGGCACATGCGACTCAGAATAGTCGCAGGGCATGGCAGGGCCAAGTTAAGTCACTCGGAGCAAGCCATGGCGACTATCCGGCCACGCCCAGCGCCCCCTCTACATTGCGCACCAGGCTCACCAGGCGCGGGCCGATGTCTTCCTCCATCTGCTTGCTCTGCTGGCTGAACACCGGCACCGAGGCGGCAAAGATCCACGCCTCGCCGTCGCGGCGGGTGCGCATCGGCACGGCAACCGATTCGACCTCGCGGTGCAGGTCGCGGTGGCCGCGGCAGAAGCCGTGGTCTTGCAGGTCGCGGGCGGCATCGGCCAGGCGTTCCTGCAGCCAGTCGGCGCGCTGCGGATCGGCGGCGCGGAGCTGGGCGAGATACGCCTCGCGCTCGGCCTCGGTCAACAGCATCAGGTAGCCGCGTCCGGAACCCGTGCGCGAGACCGACACGCGCGTGCCGACCTCGGGCCGGAACACATGGCTGCCCACGCCCTGGGCGATTTCGACGTAGGTCAGCGCATTGCCGCTGCCGACGATCAGCTCGACCTGTCCGGCGATATGGTCGGCCAGCTCCTGCATGGCCGGGCGCGCCAGCTGGCGGATCGTCATGCGTGCCAGCGCGGGCGCGGCCAGGTTGATCAGCCCGACCCCGGGCACGTAGCGCGACAAGCGCTCCGAATAGTGCAGCAGGCCCAGCTCGCACAAGGTGTCGAGCAGCCGGAACAGGGTCGGCTTGGCCAGGCCGGTGCGTTCCATCAGTTCGCGGCTGCTGAGCTCCTGCACTGTCGGCGAAAAGCAGTTGAGGATCGAAATGCCCCGCGCCAGCGCGCTGACAAGGCGCGCCTCGCCGTCGGCATCGGCGGGCGGCGGGGCCAGGGAGGCTTGTGGTGCATTCGTCATGTTATTGCCTTGATTCAAGGTTTTTTGATACGCGAGTCTCAAAACCCGGATGTTGCCCTTCGCCTTTCCCAAAGTCAAACCGTGGTTTTTGAGTTTACAGGACGATTTTCCGAAGCCAGAATCCCAATTCATCGTATTGGACGATCAAATTTCGGTACAAACGTCTCAATATCCCAGCCACGACTCGCAACGCTCAGCCTTTTCAGGAGACACCGCATGCAACAAGCCGTCATCGTCGACGCCATCCGCAGCCCGATGGGCCGCTCCAAGCCCGGCTCGGCCTTCACCGAACTCCATGCCACCGAGTTGCTGGCCCAGGTCCTCAAGGGCCTGGTCGAGCGCAACCAACTGGACCCGGGTTTGGTCGACGACGTCATCACCGGCTGCGTGACCCAGGCGGGCGAGCAATCCGCCGGCCCGGGCCGCGTGGCGTGGCTGGCGGCAGGCTTTCCTGACCACGTGCCGGCCACCACCATCGACCGCAAGTGCGGCTCCAGCCAGCAGGCGGTGCATTTCGCCGCGCAGGGCATCATGGCCGGGGCCTATGACATCGTCATCGCCTGCGGCATCGAGTCGATGAGCCGCGTGCCGATGGGCTCGGCCCGCATCGGCCAGAACCCGTACGGCCCGTCGATGGAAGCGCGCTATGCGCCGGGTTTGGTGTCACAGGGTGTTGCGGCCGAGCTGGTGGCCGCCAAGTACGAACTGTCGCGCCACGACATGGACAGCTATTCGGCCCGCTCGCACGAGCTGGCCGCCGCCGCGCGCGAAAGCGGCGCCTTCCGCCGCGAGATCCTCGGCATCAGCACGCCCAACGGGCTGGTCGAGCAGGATGAAACCATCCGCCCGGGCACCTCGGTGGAAAAGCTGGGCACGCTGCAGGCCTCGTTCCGCAATGACGAACTCAGCGCGCGCTTCCCGCAGATCGGCTGGAACGTGACCGCGGGCAATGCCTCGCAGATCAGTGACGGCGCCTCCGCCATGCTGCTGATGAGCGAATCGATGGCGCAGCGCCTGGGCCTGAAGCCGCGCGCTCGCTTCGTGGCGTTCGACGTGTGCGGCGACGATCCGGTCATGATGCTGACCGCCCCGATCCCCGCCAGCCAGCGCGCGATCAGGAAGAGCGGCCTGAAGCTGGACCAGATCGACCACTACGAGATCAACGAAGCCTTTGCCTGCGTGCCGCTGGCCTGGCAGCGCGCGCTCGGCGCCGACCCGGCACGCCTGAACCCGCGCGGCGGCGCCATTGCGCTGGGCCATCCGCTGGGCGCCTCCGGCGTGCGGCTGATGACCACCATGCTGCATGCGCTGGAAGACAGCGGCCAGCGCTATGGCCTGCAGTCGATGTGCGAAGCCGGCGGCATGGCCAACGCCACCATCATCGAGCGCCTGTAAGCGGCGCCTGAACCAGACATCCAGTCAAGGAGACACAACATGAAACTGACCAATATGTCCGCCGTCGTGACCGGCGGCGCTTCCGGCCTGGGCCTGGCCTGCGTGCGGCGCCTGGTGGAACGCGGCGTCGACGTCGTGATCGCCGACCTGTCGGAAGAGCGCGGCAATGCCGCGGTCGACGAATTCGGCGGCAAGGTCCGCTTCCTCAAGGCCGACGTAACCGACACCGACCAGATGAACGCCGTCTACGACGCCGCCGAAGCCATTGCCCCGCTGCGCGCGCTGATCCATTGCGCCGGCCTGGGCGGCCCGGTGCGCGTGGTCGAGAAGGACGGCTCGCCGGGTTCGCTGGAAAAGTACGAGTCGATCGTGCGCATCAACCTGATCGGCACCTTCAACGCGCTGCGCCTGGGGGCCGCGCGCATGGCCAAGAACGAACCGATCGACGGCGAGCGCGGCGCGTGCGTGCTGACCGCGTCGGTGGCCGCGTACGAAGGCCAGATCGGCCAGATTCCCTATGCCTCGGCCAAGGCCGGCATCGTCGGCATGACCCTGGTGGCCGCGCGCGACCTGGCGCAGCGCGCGATCCGCGTCTGCACCATCGCCCCGGGGCTGTTCGACACCCCGCTGCTGGCCAAGCTGCCGGAGAACGTGCGCGCCTCGCTCGGCGCCATGGTGCCGCACCCGCCCCGCCTGGGCGCACCGGATGAATACGCGTCCACCGCGCTGCACATCCTGGAGAACCCCATGCTCAACGGCGAAACCATCCGCCTGGACGGCGCCATTCGCATGGCACCGCGCTGAGCCGGATAAGGACAAAAACTGGAGAACCCATGAGCGACACGCTGCAACTGGAAACCCGCGGCAATACGCTGCTGATCACCATGAACCGGCCCCAGGCGAAAAACGCCATGGACTTCGAGACCGCGACCGCGCTGGCCGCCGCCATCGACCAGCTGGAAAGCCGCGACGACCTGAGCGTGGCCATCCTGACCGGCGCGGGCGGCACCTTCTGCTCGGGCATGGACCTGAAGGGCTTCCTGGAAGGCAAGCGTCCCAGCCTGCCTGGCCGCGGCTTTGGCGGGCTGACCGAGAAGCCGCCGCGCAAGGTGCTGATCGCCGCGGTGGAAGGCTATGCGCTGGCCGGCGGCTTCGAGCTGGCGCTGGCATGCGACCTGATCGTGTCGTCGAAGGCGGCCAAGTTCGGCCTGCCTGAAGTCAAGCGCGGGCTGGTGGCCGGCGCCGGCGGCCTGATGCGCCTGCCGCGCCGGGTGCCGTACCACATCGCCATGGAATACGCGCTGACCGGCAATATGCTGGGCGCCGAGCAGGCCCACGCCTATGGCCTGATCAACCGCCTGACCGAACCGGGCCAGGCGCTGGCTGGCGCGCTGGCGCTGGCCGACGAGATCGGCGCCAACGGCCCGCTGGCAGTAGCGGTCAGCAAGCAGATCGTGGCCGAGTCCGCCGACTGGAGCGCCGAGGAGATGTTCGAGCGCCAGCGCCCGCTGCTGGCGCCGGTGTTCACCTCGGCCGATGCCCGCGAGGGTGCCGCCGCATTCGCCGAGAAGCGCAAGCCGGTGTGGACGGGCAAGTGATGGCCCACGCCAGACCGAGGGCATCGATGTCATCCGCCCTGGGCTAGAGAACGGCCGGCCGCAAGCCGGCCGTTCGCACATTCCAAGCAGCACACAGACCAGAACATGGAGGAGACCCATGAAACACAAGCTGCCAGAATCGCTGTTCAACACGTCCGCGGCCCTGCTGCTGGCGTCCGCCGCCGCCACGCTGCCGCTGCCCGCCAGCGCCGCGGCCTGGCCTGAGCGCCCCATCACCATCATCGTGCCCGGCGCGCCGGGCGGCACCACGGACATCCCGACGCGCCTGGTGGCGCAGAAGCTATCGGCCATCCTGGGCCAGCCGGTGGTGGTCGACAACAAGCCCGGCAGCGGCGGCATCATCGGCACGCAGGCCTTCACGCGCGCGGCGCCGGATGGCTACACGCTGCTGGTCGGCAATACCGGCTCGCACGCGATCAACTACAGCGCCTACAAGCAGTTGTCCTACCAGCCGCAGGACTTCATGCCGCTGACGGACCTGATCTCGTTCGCCAACGTGCTGGTGGTCGGCGCGCAGGCGCCGGCGCGCAGCGTGGCCGAGCTGGTGGCGCAGCTCAAGCAGTCCCCGGGCAAGTATTCCTACGCGTCGGCCGGCATCGGGCAGACCACGCACCTGACGGCGGAACTGTTCCGGCTGCGCACTGGCACCGAAGTGATTCACGTGCCGTACAAGGGGTCGACACCAGCCACCACCTCGGTGCTGGCGGGCGAAACCACCTTCATGTTCGACAACCTGACGCAGGCGCTGCCGCAGATCCGCGCCGGCAAGCTGCGCGCGCTCGCGGTGACCAGCGCCGAGCGCCTGCCGGCCCTGCCGGACGTGCCGACGATGGCGCAGGCCGGCGTGAAGGATTTCGTGGTGATGGGCTGGCTGGGCTTCTTTGCGCCGGCCAAGACCCCGCCGGCCATAGCCGCCACGCTGCAGGAAGCGCTGGGCAAGGCCATGCGCGACCCCGAGGTGGTGGCCAGGTTCCGCGACATGGGCGGCATCCCGGGCGGCGAACCGCAGCCGAAGTTCGCCGCGCTGGTCAGCGGCGACATCAAGCGCTGGGGCGAGACCATCCGGGCATCCAAGGTCAATCTGGACTAGCGAGGTGTGGGGCCGCCTTTGGCAAAGCGGAAGGCGGACCCGCCCAAAGCCAAATTGACACGGTTGGGCCTGGGGCATACCCTCGCCCTACCCTGCGGTATATTCAGCGCACACTTAAATGTAAAGACATGGAAAGCGCCCCGGGGCTCACAACGATAACGACAAGCGACGAGACCACACCGTGCCTACCCCCACCGCGCCTTCCCGCTATGAAGCCCTGCGCCCGGCATTGCCGATCCTGATCGGCGCCTCCGTGATGCTCAGCCTGGCCATGGGCCTGCGCCAGAGCCTTGGCATCTTCATGCCGCCGCTGACGCGGGACATCGGCATCTCGGTATCGGATTTCACCATCGCCATCGCGGTACAGAACCTGGCGTGGGGCCTGCTGCAGCCGCTGGCCGGGGCCTGGGCCACGCGGATCGGCTTCCGGCCGCTGATGCTGGCCGGCTCGCTGCTCTATGTGACCGGACTGGTGCTGCTGGCGACCGCGCACAGCATGGTCGGCGTCACGCTGGGCGCGGGCGTGGCCATTGGCGCGTCGATGGCCTGCACCGGCAGCGCCCTGGCGATGGCGGTGGCGGCGCGGCCGGTGTCGGCGGCACTGCGCAGCACGGTGCTGGGGCTGGTGTCTGGCGCGGGCTCGCTGGGCGCGCTGCTGGCGGCGCCGATCGGGCAGATGGTGACGCAGGCCTACGGCTGGCGCGCCGGGCTGGCAGCGTTCGTGCTGCTGGCGCTGGTGATGCTGCCCGCGGCGTGGTTTGCCGGGCGCGTGGACCGGCTGCCGCTGGTGTCGCCCGCAGGGCGCGGCCAGGACAGCGCGCGTGAAGCGCTGGGCACCGCGCTGCGGCACGCGCCGTTCGTGGTGATGGCGCTGGCGTATTTCGTCTGCGGCATGCAGCTGGTCTTCCTGACCACGCACCTGCCGTCGTATCTGGACGTATGCGGCATGGACCCGATGCTGAGCGCGCAGGCGCTGGGCGTGATCGGCGGCTTCAACGTGCTGGGCAGCATCTTCTTCGGCTGGGCCGGCGGCCGCTTCAACAAGCTGATGCTGCTGGGCGGCATCTATACGATTCGCTCGCTGGCGCTGACCTGGTACTTCACGTCGGCGCCCTCGCCGCAGAGCACGCTGCTGTTCGCCGCGGTGATGGGCTTTCTGTGGCTGGGCGTGGCGCCGCTGGTATCGGGCTGGATCGCCGAGACCTTCGGCCTGCGCTGGCAGGCCATGCTGGGCGGCGTGGCGTTCTTCAGCCACCAGATCGGCAGCTTTTTCGGCGCCTTCGGCGGTGGGCTGGTCTACGACGCGCTGGGTTCCTACACCGTGGCGTGGCAGGTCGGCGTGACGCTGGGGCTGGCCGCGGGTCTGGCGCAAATTGCATTTGCCGTGGCCACGCGGCGGCAGCCACCGCTGATGGCCACTTCCTGAAACACTGTGCCGGGCCGCCCCGAACGGGGGATGCGGAGGGCGCGCTTAGCACCTAGCATGAACACTGAGCGGTCCGGTCTTGGATCCTCAGGCCTTTTCAAGCCCGCCCCCGCGCGGGTTTTTTTATGGTTCGTCGCTGAATTGGGTGGCACGCGCGCCAGGCGCCCTTCCCTGGCCCATACCAATATGCGCCCCCCTTCGGCGCCGCAGACAGCCCCCAGCACGTACAATCTCGGCTTTCCTTCCCGTCCCACCCGCTGCCATGACCACACTCGGAACGCCCCTCTCCCCCTCTGCCACCAAAGTGATGCTGCTCGGCTCCGGCGAGCTGGGCAAGGAAGTGCTGATTGCATTGCAGCGCCTGGGCGTGGAAACCATCGCCGTCGACCGCTATGACAATGCCCCCGGCCAGCAGGTAGCCCACCACGCGCGCACCATCGCCATGAGCGACCCGGACCAGCTCAAGGCGCTGATCGAGGCGGAAAAGCCGCACCTGGTCGTGCCCGAGATCGAGGCCATCGCCACGCCCATGCTGGAAACCCTGGAAGCCGCCGGCACCGTGCGCGTGATCCCCACCGCCCGCGCCGCGCGCCTGACCATGGACCGCGAAGGCATCCGCCGCCTGGCCGCCGAATCGCTCGGCCTGCCCACCAGCCCGTACAAGTTCTGCGATTCGCTGGATGAACTGCAGGCTGCCATCGACGGCGGCATCGGCTACCCGTGCGTGGTCAAGCCGGTGATGAGCAGTTCCGGCAAGGGCCAGAGCAAGATCGACGGCCCCGAGGGCGTCAAGGCGGCCTGGGACTACGCCATGGCCGGCGGCCGCGTCAGCCACGGCCGCGTGATCGTGGAAGGCTTTATCGATTTCGACTACGAGATCACGCTGCTGACCGTGCGCGCCATGGGCGCCAGCGGCCAGGTGGAAACGCAGTTCTGCGCCCCGATCGGCCACGTCCAGGTCAGCGGCGACTACGTCGAAAGCTGGCAGCCGCAGCCGATGCACCCCGCCGCGCTGGAAACCGCCCAGCGCATCGCGCAGGCGGTCACGGCAGACCTGGGCGGCATGGGCCTGTTCGGCGTGGAGCTGTTCATCAAGGACGAGCAGGTCTGGTTCAGCGAAGTCAGCCCGCGCCCGCACGACACCGGCATGGTCACCATGGCCACGCAATGGCAGAACGAGTTCGAGCTGCATGCCCGCGCCATCCTGGGCCTGCCGGTCGACACCACGCTGCGCAGCCCCGGCGCCAGCGCCGTGATCTACGGTGGCGTGGATGCCCAGGGCGTGGTCTTCGATGGCGTGGACCAGGCACTGAGCGTGCCGCAGACCGAGGTGCGCCTGTTCGGCAAGCCCGAGAGCTTCGTCAAGCGCCGCATGGGCGTGGCGCTGGCGTACGCCGACGATGTCGACACCGCCCGCACCCGCGCCAAGGAAGCTGCCAGCCGCGTGCGTCCGCGCGCGGTCGGCTGAGCGTCAGGCAGCTCAGATCGGATGGCTGCCCGCGGCGGCGGCGTGGGCAGGCGCATGATGGACGGTGGCCTGTGCCGCCGCCACCTGCGCCGCGGCCAGCACCGGCGAGATGCGCACGCCGGTCAGGTCCGCGCCTGACGGCGCCTGGTACAGGCGCAGGCCCAGTTCGGGCAGGATCGCCAGCAGGTGGTCGAAGACATCGCCCTGGATGCGCTCATAGTCCATCCACGCGGTCAGCGCGGTAAAGCAGTAGATCTCTACCGGGATGCCCTGCGAATCGGGCTCCATCATGCGCACGTTCAGCAGCAGGTCGTGGTGGATCTCCGGGTGCGCCTTCAGGTAGGCAATGCCATAGGCGCGGAAGGTGCCGACATTGGTCAGCCGGCGCCGGTTGACCGGGTCATTGCCGGCGGCAATCAGCAGGCGGTTGGCCTCGTCGACCTCGGCCTGCTTCTCTTCCAGGTAGTCGTGCAGCAGCCGGAAGCGCATCAGCGCCTGCACTTCCCGGTCCTCCAGGAAGCGCACGCTGCCCGCATCCAGCCGCAACGTGCGCTTGATGCGCCGCGCGCCCGATTCGAACATCTGCCGGTAGTTGCGGTAGCTCTCGGAGAACAGCTTGTAGGTCGGCACCGTGGTCACGGTGTTGTCCCAGTTCTGCACCTTGACGGTATGCAGCGCGATGTCCTTGACGTAGCCGTCGGCATTGCACTGGGGCATCTCGATCCAGTCGCCGATGCGCAGCATGTCGTTGGAGGTCAGCTGGGTACTGGCCACCAGCGACAGCAGCGTGTCCTTGAACACCAGCAGCAGCACCGCCGACAGCGCGCCCAGGCCAGACAGCATCCACAGTGGCGAGCGGTTGATCAGGATCGACAGCACCAGCACCGAGCACACCAGCCCCAGCCCGAGGCGCCCCACCTGGATATAGCCCTTGATCGAGCGCGTCTGCGCCTGGCGGCTGCTGGCGTATACGTCCTGCCAGGCGCTCAGCACGCCGCCAAGCATCAGGAAGAAGCAGATCCACAGGCCGGCATGGGCCAGGCGCTCGATGGCCAGCGCATAGCGGCCCATGTGCGGCACTTCGCCAATGCCGACGGTGATCACCCCGAACCCGACCGCATAGCCGAAGCGCCGATAGGCACGATATCGCGTCAGCGCCTTGCTCCAGGGCGCCTTGCCCCATACCGTCAGCAAGCGATGGGCGATGCGCGACATCACATGGCCGAACAGCCACTGCGCGACCACGGCGATCAGCACCAGCACCAGCAGGTACAAGGCAATCTGGGCCCACGGATGGGCCGGAATACGTTGCTGGAACAGCTCCAGCAGGGCATCGAAACTCATGGAGGGGCGACTTTATTGCCTGGGAGTTGGCCAGATAGTGTACAGAACGTGCCCGCCACACCCCGAATCCGTAACGGATTCCCCCCAAGGTCCTACGCCGGCAGCAGCTTCAATCCGCCAATCCCCACGAAGATCAGCCCGATCAGCACCAGCCGCATCGGCGCGGCGCTTTCGCCCAGGAACAGGATGCCGATCACCGTCACCCCGATCGCCCCGATCCCGGTCCAGATTGCGTATGCCGTCCCGACCGGCAGATGCCGCAGCGCCGCGCTGAGCAGGAAGATACTGGCCAGCGCCGCCCCGATGCCCAGTGCCGTCGGCCCGGGCCGCGTCCAGCCGTCGGTATGTTTGAGCGCCAGCGCCATCACGATCTCGATCAGGCCCGCCAGCACCAGCAGCATCCACGCCATCGCCATGTCTTTCATCCAGGTGTGCCGCCCGACACCCATTGCCGGGCACGCCACGCCACTGTAGGCTGTGCAGATCAGCACGAAAACTGGCGAATTCTGCAAAGGGGCTATGCAAACATGCAGGAAGCAGACTGGGACGACCTGAAGTACTTCCTTGCCGTGGGCCAGTCCGGCTCGCTCGCTGGCGCCGCGCGCGCCCTGCACGTCAACCATTCCACGGTCCTGCGCCGGCTGGCGCGGCTGGAAGAGACCCTGGGCACCCTGCTCTTTGAACGCCATGCCACCGGCTATGCCATGACCGCTGCCGGCGAGGCCCTGGCGCACCGCCTAGCCGGCGTCGGCGAGCAGATCGATGCGGCCCAGCGCCAGTTGTCCGGCCTCGACAGCCAGTTGAGCGGCCCGTTGCGCGTGACCACGACCGACACGCTGCTGGGTGGCCTGCTGATGCCCCTGTTTGCGGAATTCCGGTCGATGCACCCGCGCATCCAGCTGCAGATCGTCATCAACAACAGCTTCCTGAGCCTGAGCCGGCGCGAGGCCGATGTGGCGATCCGGCCGGCGAATGCGCCGCCGGAGTACCTGGTGGGCCGTCGTATCGGGCGGCTGCAGACGGCACCATACGCGGCGCGGCGCTACCTGCAGCAACTCGGCCTGCCAACGGAAGCCGACCATCCGCGGCTGGCGGACTGGGCGGCCTATGACTGGGTCGTGCCGGACGAAGCGCTGTCACACCTTGCCCAGGCGCGCTGGATACGCGACCACGTGCCCGAACCCCGCCGCGCCGTCAGTGCCGACAGCCTGGTGGCGATGGCGGATGCCGTGCGGCACGGCATGGGCGCCGGCATGCTGCTGTGCCTGCTGGCCGGGGCCGACCCAGACCTGGTGCGGCTGGCGCCAGTCGATGAAGCCATGGATACCGATTTATGGGTGCTGACGCATCCGGATCTCAGGCACAGCGCGCGCGTGCGGGTGCTGGGCGATTTCCTGTATGAGCGGCTGAGGCAAGGGGAATGGGTGGCGGGATGAAGACTTGCCCCCGGTTCAGGCCGCCGCCGCATACATCTCCATCAACTGCTCATCTGTGTACCCCCAGTCGGCCGCGTTCTCAAACGCCACCACCGTTTCGTCGCTATGGCGCAGGTCGATCAGTTCGGTTGGGACGGGCCTTGACTGCGACACGGAATAGAACGCCATCACCTTCGGCCGCAGCGGGTCGGCCTCGTTCTGCGCACAGACCACGGCCAGCCGGTTCGAACGCAGCCGCAGCACGGTGCCGAGCGGGTAGATGCCGACGGTGCGGGTGAAGGCCTTGAACACGCGCCGGTCGAACAGCGTGTCGACACGCACGGCCATGTATTCCATGGCGCGGGCCGGCGACCACGGCTGGTGGCCCGGGCGGCTGGAAGTGAGCGAGTCATAGGCATCGCAGATTGCGCCGATCTTGGCGTGCACGCTCAGTTCGCTCCCCGCCAGGCCGTAGGGAAAGCCACGCCCGTCCACGCGTTCGTGATGGTGGACGCAGACATCGAGCGGGATGTTCGAATAGAGCCGGGCCTCGTTCAGGATGCGGTAGCCAGCCGAAGGATGCCGGCGGTAGATCTCCTCTTCCTCGGGCGTGCGTTCGCTGGCCTTGTGCATGGGGGTATCGGGCAGCGTCAGCTTGCCGATGTCGTGGACCAGGCCGGCCAGGCCGAGCTCGCGCACCTCGTCGTCGGGCAGGCCCAGCGTGCGGCCGACCGCGATCATCAGCGCGCAGACGGCGAAGGCGTGCATGTAGTTTTCGTCGCCACGCGCCTTGAGCCGCGCCAGCGCCAGCAACGCCTGCCCATGGCGCGACAGGGAGCGTGAGGCGGAATCGACCAGCAGCAGCGCGCCGTTGACCTCCAGCGCCCGGCCCATGCGGATGTCGGCGAACATCGAGCCGATCACGGCCTTGCCGGATTGCAGCAGCTCGCGCGCGCGGACAATCTCGGCATCAAGGGCGGCCGCGGGTGGCGGCGCGGTGGCCGGGTCCATGGCGTCGGGCGCGGACTCCGGGACCGGTCCGGGTATTTCCGGCGTGTCCGGCGTGTCCGGCGCTGCTATGTTGCGGCCCTTCAGGATGTCGATCCAGACCTCCTGCACCCCTGCCGACTGTATCTGCCGCACCTGGTCCTCATTGGCGACCAGGAACTTTGCGCGCCAGAACGGATGGTTGATCCACGGGCCGCCAAGCCTGGCGACAAACATCCCGACCTGCAGTTGCTCCGACCGTATGCGTCTCAACATGCGTTACCCCCTCGGATGATGGTTTTCTTGTTGTCGATCCGGTTATCGGCAGCCGCCGGCAGGACTTTAGCCCCCATTGCGGGGGAAGAACCGTGCCGCCCGCCCTTGTCAAGCGCCGCCCGAATGCCCGGACGGCGTCCTCGGGCATTGCCGGGGGCGGTGCCGCCGGCGCTACAATGGCCTGCCCAGTGCTCACAGACGCCAGCCAGTCGCCCCCGTTCACCCATGTCCGGAACGTACACGCTAGTCGGCATCGCCCGTGCCAAGACCCACCGCCGCGAGGCGCTGGTATCCCAGCTCACCACGCTGCGCTTGCGCGGGCTGACCGAGCCCGGCTGCCTGGACTACCACGTCGGGCAAGACGCCGAGGATGCGCGGGTCTTTGTGATCTACATGGTCTGGGACTCCAAGCGCGCGCTCGAATCGCACCTGAACCGGCCCTATATGCGCGATTTCCACGCCTCGCGCGCGGATTTCGTCGAAGGCGATTTCAGTTTCCGCTGGCTCAACGCCGCCTGATCCGCCCGGCCAGGGGCAATCCCGATCACTTTCTGCCATCCCCCTGCTTGTCATTCCCGCCGCACCGATCTATCACTCAATGTGACGCCCGCAGCGGGCACGGCAGGAGTGCACCATGGAAGTCAGGGATGGATTTGCCGGCACCATCGGCCACACCCCGCTGATCCGGCTGGCCGGCCTGAGCGCCGAGACCGGCTGCGATATCTACGGCAAGGCGGAATTCCTCAATCCTGGCGGCTCGGTCAAGGACCGCGCGGCACTCTACATCATCCGTGACGCCGAACGGCGCGGGCTGCTGACGCCCGGCGGCACGGTCATCGAAGGCACCGCCGGCAATACCGGCATCGGCCTGGCCCACCTGTGCGCGGCGCGCGGCTACCGCTGCATCGTCGTGATACCCGATACGCAGTCACCCGAGAAAATGGAGCGGCTGCGCATGCTCGGCGCCGAAGTTCGCGCGGTGCCCGCCAAGCCTTACGCCGATCCGGACAACTACCAGAAGATTGCCGGCCGGCTGGCCGACGAGACCGACAACGCGATCTGGGCCAACCAGTTCGACAACCTGGCCAACCGCCAGGCCCACTACGAGACCACCGGCCCCGAGATCTGGCACGCCACCGGCGGGCATATCGATGCCTTCACCTGCTCCACCGGCACCGGCGGCTCGCTGGCCGGCATCGCGCGCTGCCTGAAAGAGCACAAGCCCGGCGTGCGCATCGTGCTGGCCGACCCGCACGGCAGCGCCCTCTATAACTTCGTCAAACACCGCGAGCTCAAGTCCGAGGGCAGTTCGATCACCGAGGGCATCGGCACCAGCCGCGTCACCGCCAACCTGCAGGACACGCCCATCGACGATGCGGTGCGCATCGACGACCAGACCTGCGTGGACATGGTCTACCGCCTGCTGCGCGAGGAAGGGTTGTTCCTGGGCGGGTCGTCGGGAATCAACGTCGGCGCCGCGGTGGCGCTGGCGCGCGAGATGGGGCCGGGCCATACCATCGTCACGCTGCTATGTGACCGCGGTGACCTGTACATGGCACGGCTGTTCAATGAGGCCTGGCTGGAGGGCAAGGGGCTGCAGCCGATTCCGTTCCGGCGTGCCGGCCCCGCCGGGTAAATGCCTGCGCGGCTCACGCCGCCTTTAGCCGCCGCCACAGCGTGGTCGGGCTGATGCCGAGGACATGGCAGGCCGCGGCGCGGTCGCCGCCGCACTCGGCCAGCACGCGCCGGATATGCTCGACTTCGCTGGATTGCTTCACGCCGGCCAGTGAACGGCGCGGGCGTGTTGCCGGCGCGGCGGGCTCAGCGTCGGCCTCGGCCGGCGCCAGCACGCCATCGCCGAACAGCTCCGGCACGGCTGCCTGCAGCTCGCGCTGCAGCGCGTCGCTGTCCAGCCGGCGCCCGGCCACCAGCACGGCGATCCGTTCGGTCACGTTTTCCAGCTCGCGGATATTGCCCGGCCAGCGGTAGTGCGCCAGCCGCGCGCGGGCCGCGGCGGGCAGGCGCTGCGGCCGGTCCATGCCCAGGCGCTCCTGGGCGCGCCGGTACAGCAGCTCGGCCAGTTCCTGCAGGTCTTCGGAGCGGTCGCGCAGCGGCGGCATCTCGATGCGCAGGATATTGAGGCGGTAGTACAGGTCCTGCCGGAATGAGCCATCGCGCACCATCGCGGCCAGGTCGCCGTGGGTGGCGCCGATCACGCGCACGTTGACCGGCACGGCGTCGAGCCCGCCGATCGGCAGCACCTGCTTTTCCTGCAGCACGCGCAGCAGGCGCGTCTGCAGCGCGGACGGCATGTCGCCCACCTCGTCGAGGAACAGCGTGCCGTTGTGGGCCGACTCGAACAGGCCGGCCTTGCCGCCGCGGCGCGCGCCGGTGAAGGCGCCCTCTTCATAGCCGAACAGCTCGCTCTCCAGCAGCGCCTCGGGGAAGGCCGCGCAATTGACCGCCACGAACGGGAAGGCGCGGCGCGGGCTGGCGTCGTGCATGCCCTGTGCCAGCACCTCCTTGCCGGTGCCGCTTTCGCCGCCGATCAGCACGGTGGAATCGACTGCCGCGTAGCGCCGCGCCAGCTCGCGCAGCTCGGTCATGGCCGCGGAGGTGCCGGCCAGGTCGTCCAGGCTGTAGCGCACCCCGGCCGGCCGCGTGCGGGCGCGCGAGCGCAGGTTGCGGTCCACGCGCTGGATCGCGCTGGCGTCCTGGATGGTCAGCACCGCGCCGGCGGTGCCGGCCTCGCCGATGATGGGGATGCGGTTGACCACCACCATCTTGTCGCCGAGCTTGTGGATCGCTTCCAGTTCCTTGTCGCCGCTCTGCATCACGCCTTCGAGCGCCAGGTTTGGCGCCAGCGTCTGCAGCTTGCGCCCGACCGCGGCAGCAACGGAAGTGCCGAGAAAACGCTCCATCGCCGGGTTGAACGACTGGATGCGCCCTTCGGCATCCACCGCCGCCACGCCCTCGTTCAGGTGCGCCAGGATGGTGTTGACGTAGTCGCGCCGGGTGGCCTCGATGCGGCGCAGGCGCGCGGCCTCGATCGCGTCTTCGAGCGCCATGCGCACCGAGTTGCCGGAGTACAGGAACACGCCGGTCAGGCCATAGCGGTCGGCCAGGTCGGTCACCAGGCCGGGGCCGACCACGACCTGGATGCCTTCCTGCTTGAGCGCCTTCACGCGCGCCACGGCGTCGTCCTCGGTCAGGTAGGTATAGGCCGGGACCGACAGCGAGAACGCGCGCACGAATTCATCCACCTCGGCATACGTCGACGCGTGCGTGACCAGCGCCACCCGCGGCGAGATGCGCCGCGCGGTGGCCAGCGCGCTCATCACGTCGAAGCCCGTGACCTTGACCAGCACCACCGGCACATCCACGTGCTGGCGCAGGTAGGCGCCGTTGGAGCCGCCCGCCACCACCACGTCGAGCCGGCCCTCGCGCGCCTCGCGCGCCACGGCGCTGGCGGCGGCCTCGAAACCCTTGCCGACGATGCGGAATTCGGCCCGGTCGGCGTAGGCCGGAATCAGGTCGGCAAAGGCGCGCGCCAGGCGGCTGATGCCGATGGCCCAGATGCGCGGACGGGCTTGCGTGGAAACGGGAGGAGCCATGGTGCAATGCGGAAGGAATGCGTGGTGAAACCCGGGACGAACAGGCGTACAGTGCTGGCACATTGTCCGCCACGCAGCCTGGGATTTCAACTTTGAATTCCAAACTTGTGATTTTGGAATTCAATTGTGTTGAAAGGATGACATGAAATCGGTGGCCAGGCCAGCCGCCCTGCCCGCCAGCCCAGCGCTGGCAAGGGCTGGCGGATATTCCGTGTGGCCAGGCAAAGGCCTGGCACACCGCTTGCAGTATTAGGCCCGTCCCGTTCACCAACGCATACGCCATGACCTACTCCGCTTCCGACCTCGCGCGCTCCGCTGGCGCCCGCTTCCGCCAGGCGCTTGCCGACGAGCATCCGCTGCAGGTAGTCGGCACCATCAATGCCAACCATGCCCTGCTGGCCAAGCGCGCCGGCTACCGGGCCATCTACCTGTCGGGCGGCGGCGTTGCGGCCGGCTCGCTGGGCCTGCCGGACCTGGGCATCTCGAACCTGGACGACGTGCTGACCGATATCCGCCGCATCACCGACGTGTGCGACACGCCGCTGCTGGTGGACGTCGACACCGGCTTCGGCGCCTCGGCCTTCAACGTGGCCCGCACCACGAAGTCGCTGATCAAGTTCGGCGCGGCGGCCATGCACATCGAAGACCAGGTCGGCGCCAAGCGCTGCGGCCACCGCCCCAACAAGGAAATCGTCTCGCAAGGTGAAATGGTCGACCGCATCAGGGCCGCCGTCGACGCCCGCACCGACGAGAACTTCGTGATCATGGCCCGCACCGACGCGCTCGCCGTCGAAGGCCTGGACAAGGCCATCGAGCGCGCCGTCGCGTGCGTGGAAGCCGGTGCCGACGCCATCTTCCCGGAAGCCATGACCGACCTGGCCATGTACCGCAAGTTTGTCGATGCGGTGAAGGTGCCGGTGCTGGCCAACATCACCGAATTCGGCGCCACGCCGCTGTTCACCACCGAGGAACTCGGCGGCGCCGGCGTGTCGATGGTGCTGTACCCGCTGTCGGCCTTCCGTGCCATGAACAAGGCGGCGGAGAACGTCTACGCGGCCATCCGCCGCGACGGCACGCAGAAGAACGTGGTCGATACCATGCAGACCCGCGCCGAGCTCTACGAGAGCATCGGCTACCATGACTTCGAGCAGAAGCTTGACGCGCTCTTCGCACAAGGCAAGGGCAAGTAAGCAAGACTCACGCGCGGCCGGGCTTTGTCCCGGCCGCTTGCACGACAACAGACAGGCAATACCAGGCATCACACAAAGGAGACCCAGATGTCCGAAGCGCAACCGCTCGTCACTCCCAAGCCCAAGAAATCCGTCGCCCTGTCGGGCGTGACCGCCGGCAATACCGCGCTGTGCACCGTCGGCCGCACCGGCAACGACCTGCACTACCGCGGCTACGACATCCTCGACATCGCCGAGACCTGCGAGTTCGAGGAAATCGCCCACCTGCTGGTGCACGGCAAGCTGCCGACCAAATCCGAACTGGCTGCCTACAAGGCCAAGCTCAAGAGCCTGCGCGGGCTGCCCGCCAATGTGAAGGCCGCGTTGGAATGGGTGCCCGCCAGCGCCCACCCGATGGACGTGATGCGCACCGGCGTGTCGGTGCTGGGCACCGTGCTGCCGGAGAAGGAAGACCACAACACCCCGGGCGCGCGCGACATCGCCGACCGCCTGATGGCCAGCCTCGGCTCGATGCTGCTGTACTGGTATCACTACAGCCACAACGGCCGCCGCATCGAAGTCGAAACCGACGATGAC